>NZ_JANION010000069.1:0-19921 GCF_024610815.1 Mixta sp. | reverse complement strand
TCCTACATCTGCGACCAACATACAGCTGAATGAGCTGATTGAACATATTGCTTCGTTTACCATGAATTACAAAATAAAACATGCTGAAGATGAGGATCTCATCGTCCAGATTGATGACTACCTCGACGATACCTTTATGTTATTCAGTAATTACGGGATTAATGTTCAGGATCTACAACGTTGGCAGCGTTCCGCCCGACGTTTGTTTAATCTTTTCGCAGAAGAGTGCGCTCAGCTCCCTTTACAGCCAAGCCATTCATTTTAAGCAACCGCTCATTTTATTACGGTTAAACCATGACAGAAAAAATTATGACCAAGACTGACTATCTGATGCGCTTAAGACGCTGCCGATCAATCGATACGCTTGAGCGAGTCATTGAAAAAAATAAATATGAATTGCCTGATGATGAGTTGGCTGTTTTTTATTCTGCGGCCGATCATCGCCTTGCGGAATTAACGATGAATAAACTGTACGATAAAGTACCCGTTTCGGTGTGGAAATACGTTCGTTGAATAAAGGCCTGGATGGAGCGGAAATGGGTGGGGGCCCTGCCAGCTACATCCCGGCACACGCGTTACCTGCTGCGGCTGCTTCCTTCCGGACCTGACCGAGTTCACAAGTTAGCGTTGCGGGAGAACCAACAGGGCCCCCATTGACGTGCTCTGGTTACAGAGCGCAGGCATTATCAATGATGCCTGGCGTAAATGCAAGCCGCCGCCTGGCGACCGTTGTTTTATTAAACAATCCGCCTGTTTTCTCTCTTTTCGCCCTTTTCCCTTCTGATACATGCTAACTGTTTCATCATTTTCCATTATTTGCCAGGATAAGACGCACAGCTAAAGCCGGAGCCGTCTATGGAAACTGACTCATTTAAACAGCGTGTTTTGCAGGTTATCGCCGCGATTCCCGCCGGCACCGTCACCACCTATGGCGAAGTGGCGCGACTGGCTGGCGCGCCGCGTGCTGCGCGACAGGTAGGTGGCCTGCTAAAGCGTCTTCCTGCCGACAGTCGTCTGCCGTGGCATCGCATTATTAACCGTCATGGACAAATTTCATTGCAGGGAGACGATCTGCTGCGCCAACGTGACGCGCTGGAAGCGGAAGGCATTGAAATTAGCGATGACGGCAAAGTCGATCTCAGGCGCTATCGCTGGGAGTGGTAGCGGGCCAGCCATGAGCCGACCCGGTTAAAGAAGCTTAGTACTGGGTGGGCGCCGGAATAGATGAAGACGGCGTAACCTGGGTAGGCGAGGTAGAAGGTACGGTAGTAGCCGCACCGCCGCTGCTTTGGGTCGGCATAGCGACTGACGGCACCGGTACCAGCGTCAGGTCCACTTTCGTGCCGCCGCTGTTGATCGCCGGTTTAATCGAATCGGTCATAAACACCACCTTGTTATCGATGGTGATCGCCGCGCTCAAGAGAATGCGCGCGTCCGGCTGAATATCGGCCGGATTAAACGGCAGCGTGTAGTGGAACGGCGCCTGCTTGCCTTCAGTACGCACTACACGCTGGGCCAGTATTTTAGCCGGCGCATTAGCCAGTGAAGCATCCGACAGCGTAACCGTTAACGCGGCGTCCGGCGGCAGAGCGATTTTTTGCCGAATATAGATAGAGCCGCTTACGTTAGGCTGAGCAATCACCGGCTGACCGGTGTTTTCGGCGCCCGGTACAGGTACGGGAATATTTGCGCTTTTATCAGCACAACCTGCGAGGGCAACGGCCAGCGCTGCTCCGCTCATGACATGCCAGAATTTCATTGATATCTTCTCCTTCTGATCCAATGTGGTATCGGCGACAAGTTGGCCGAAACAGCTAAAAACGCTGTATGTGCTTAATTCTGGCACAGGTTTAGCTATTTTGCCTGGCATCAACCCTTTTCCTTTTTTGCCTCAGGCCGGAAGTAAGAACAGCGGTTGCAGGCGCTGGTCGGATCTCGCAAACTACAGCGGTAACCTTATCGAGGAACGACCCATGAGCCAGGCACTGCAAAATTTACTGAATCTGTTACAACTGGAAAAGCTTGAGGAAGGCCTGTTTCGAGGCCAGAGCGAAGATTTGGGCCTGCGTCAGGTCTTCGGCGGACAAGTTGTTGGCCAGGCGCTGCATGCGGCTAAACAGACCGTGCCGGTTGAACGCAATATTCACTCTTTTCACAGCTACTTTTTGCGTCCCGGCGACAGTCAGAAAGCAATTATCTATGATGTGGAAACCCTGCGGGACGGCCATAGCTTCAGCGCCCGTCGCGTCGCGGCGATTCAGAACGGGCAGCCGATTTTTTACATGACCGCCTCTTTCCAGGCGCCGGAGCCAGGCTTTGAACATCAGAAAACGATGCCGCAGGTGAAAGGCCCGGAGGGGCTGCCCAGCGAGACCGAGATCGCGCATCAGCTGGCGGCGCATCTGCCCGAAAAAGTAAAAGCTAAATTTCTGGCTGAAAAGCCGTTGGAAATACGCCCCGTTACCTTCCACAACCCGCTCAAGGGGCACGTCGATCAGCCGACGCGTCAGGTCTGGCTGCGCGCGAACGGCCCGATGCCCGACGATGCGCGCGCGCACCAATATCTGCTGGGCTATGCCTCCGATCTTAATTTCCTTCCGGTTGCGCTTCAGCCGCATGGCAAAGGATTTTTGGAGCCGGGCATGCAGGTTGCTACGATAGACCACTCTATGTGGTTCCATCGCAAGGTCGACCTGAATCAGTGGTTGCTGTACAGCGTGGAAAGCACCTCCGCCTCCAGCGCGCGCGGCTTTGTGCGCGGCGAATTCTATACCCAGGATGGCGTGCTGGTGGCTTCAACGGTGCAGGAAGGCGTCATGCGCCAGCGTAGCTAACGCATAAAAGTAGCTAACGCATAAAAAAGGACGCTGCCGAAAGCAGCGTCCTGTTCTTTTAAGCCCGACGCTTACTGGTTATAGGCGTTTTCGCCATGGCTGTTGACGTCAAGTCCTTCGCGCTCCTGTTCTTCCGGCACGCGCAGGCCTACCAGCATATCCGCCACTTTAAAGCCGATAAACGCCACCACGCCGGTCCAGATGATAGTCAGCGCCACGCTCAACAGCTGGACCCATACCTGATGCCCCATGGTGACGCCTTCCGCATAGCCGACGCCGCCCAGCGAGCCTGAAGCGAAGACGCCGGTGAGGATACAACCGATAATGCCGCACACGCCGTGAACGCCGAAAACATCGCACGGATCGTCAACGCGCAGCCATTTTTTCAGCGTCGTCACACCCCAGATACCTGCCAGACCGCCAATCAGGCCGATAAACAGCGCACCGCCCACGCCAACGTAGCCACAGGCGGGCGTGATGGCGACCAGGCCAGCGATAAAGCCGGAGCTGGCGCCCAGTAGAGACGGCTTGCCGCGCAGCGCCCACTCACCAAAGGTCCAGGAAAGCACAGCGCCGGCCGTGGCAACGACGGTATTTAAAAAGGCCAGCGCCGCAATTTCGTTTGCCGCCGCCGCAGACCCTGCATTAAAGCCAAACCAGCCGACATAAAGGATCGCCGTACCGGTAAACACCATCGGCAGGTTGTGCGGTTTAAACGCCTCTTTGCCGAAGCCTGTGCGTTTACCCACCAGATACGCGCCCACCAGCCCGGCGACCGCCGCATTGATATGCACTACCGTGCCGCCAGCGAAATCAAGCGCGCCATCCTTCGCCAGGAAACCGCCCGCCCAGACCATATGCGCGATCGGCAGGTAGGCCAACGTCAGCCAGATAAAGACAAAGATGAGCACAGCGGAGAAGCGGATGCGTTCCGCAATCGAACCGACAATCAGTCCGACGGTAATACAGGCGAAGGAGGCCTGGAAAACCACATGGATATATTGATAGAACGTGCCGGTCAGCGCGGTCAGGCTGATATTTTTCAGCATCACCCAGTTAAGGCCGCCGAAAAAATCGTTGCCTTCGCTGAAGGCCAGCGAGTAGCCATACACTACCCACAGCACGCAGACCATGGCAAAGGTCACCGCCACTTGCGTCAGTAGCGACAGCACGTTTTTACCGCGAATCAGACCACCGTAAAACAGCGCGATCCCTGGAATCGTCATAAACAGCACCAGTGCGGTGCAAATCATCATAAAGGCGTTGTCCGCCTTATCGGCAACGGCCGGAGCCGCCATCGCCAGCGATGGTGTCAGCGCCGCACCCGTCAGGATTTTGGTCATTAATTTGTTCATTTTATTTCATCCCATCACAAGATAAAGAGTCCGGGCTTAAAGAGCGGCTTCGTCGGTTTCACCGGTACGAATACGGATAACGCGCTGAAGCTCTGCCACAAAAATCTTGCCGTCGCCGATTTTGCCGGTGTAGGCGGCCTTACTGATGACATCAACAACTTCATCCAGCTGGTCGTCAGCGATCGCTACGTCGATTTTGACCTTAGGCAGAAAATTGACGCTGTATTCCGCACCGCGATAGAGCTCCGCATGGCCTTTTTGTCGGCCGAATCCTTTGACCTCAGTTACGGTTAATCCCTGAATACCAATAGAAGAAAGCGCCTCGCGCACATCCTCCAGTTTGAATGGTTTGATGACTACGGTAACCAGCTTCATACGCTCCCCTCACCAGAATAAGATTCGTTTCTCACCCGACACCTCGTGACTAAAGCAAAGGCTGTGCCAGGTATGGAAAATGTGACGGCAGGCGCGCGCGGCGTCTGGAGAAGGCAAGAAAGAAGGCGATAAATGAAAAAGAAGTGAGGATCAAAGAAAAAACGCACCATAAAGGTGCGTCACGGTCAATTAACGTGCATCCATACGGATAATTCCGATAAATGCGCCAGAAAAAGGTGCAAACCCATTTCAGACGCTTTCCGGTGCGCCCGCCTCCAGCACGCTGCCCGCCTGCTGCAACTGATACATCTGCCAGTAGCGGCCCTGCTGCGCCAGTAGCTGATGGTGAGTGCCGCGCTCCACCGCCCGACCGCGATGCAGCACCAGAATGGTATCGGCCTCGGTAATGGTGGAAAGGCGGTGCGCAATCACCACCAGCGTGGTCTTTTTCCTCACCTCGCGCAGCGCGCGTTGAATCGCCTGTTCAGTGCCGGAATCGATATTGGCCGTCGCCTCATCCAGAATCAGGATTTGCGGTTCAGCCACCAGCACGCGCGCCAGCGCCAGCAGCTGCTTCTGCCCAACGGAAAGATTATTGCCCTGCTCTCCCAGGCGCGTATAAATTCCGTCGGTGAGACTACGCGCCAGCTCCGCCAGCTGAACGGTTTCCAGCGCCTGCCACACTGCCTGTTCACTGATGTCGCGTCCCAGCGTCACGTTAGCGAAAAAGCTGTCCGCCAGCACCACCGGGTCCTGCTGAACCATCGCCACGCCCTGCCGCAGCGCCTCATGGCTCAGCTGATTCAGCGGTCGGCCATCGAGATGAATCGTTCCCTGTTTCACCGGGTAGTAGCCCATCAGCAGGCTGGCCAGCGTGCTTTTTCCGCTGCCGGTATGCCCGACCAGCGCGACAAAACTGCGCGACGGCGCCGCCAGCGAAATATCTTCCAGTACGTTGCGCCCTTCATGATAGGCGAAACTCAGACGTTCGATATCGATGCGGCCGCTCTGTAGCGGCTGCCGGTCGCTGCCGTAATGCTGGCGCGGCGCATCCATCAGCTCGAAAATGCGCTCTCCGGCTACGACCGCCTGTTGCAGCATTGACTGCTGGGTGGTCAGCTCAATCAGCGGCTCATTAAGCCTTCCCAGATAGCTGATGAAGGCGTAAAGCACGCCCACCTCAAATACACCTTCAGAAGAGAAACTGAACAGCAGCAGCAGCCCACAGAGGATCGCTGCGGAAAACAGGCTCAGCAGCGGACGCAGCAGAAAGCCATCCAGCCTCAATGTCTCCATGCGCGCCAGATAGTGCGATCGACTGGCCTCCCCCATGCGCTCGCCGAAGCGCGCCTGCTGGCGGAACTGCTGAATAACGCTCATGCCGTTGATGACTTCATTAAAGCCGTTATTGATATCCGCCAGGTAGCTGCGCACGCGCCGCACAATCGGCGTGCTGTAGCGCTGATAGATAAACATCACGGTCAACACCAGCGGGAAAATCACCACCGCCACCAGCGCCATGCGCCAGTCCAGGCTAAACATGGCGACCAGCATCGCGCCGATCAGCGCCGCGCTGCGCAGCACCGTCGCCACCACCGTCACCCATAAATCTTTAATTACCTCGGTGTCGTTGGTGACGCGTGAAATGATCTGCCCAACCGGTTGAGTGTCGAACGCGCTGAGCGGCTGGCGCAACGCCGCATCCATCACGTCGGCGCGCAGACGCTGCACAACGCCGACCGCCGCCTGATTAAACAGCAGCGCCTGCCAGTAGTGCAGCAGCGCCGCCAGCGCCTGCAGAAAAATAAAGGCGAATGCCAGCCCGACGGCCAGGCCCACCGGCATGTTGTGACGGGCCACCAGACGATCGATAAAATAACCGATCAGTACCGGCCCCAGCACTTCCGCCGCCGCCGCGATCCAGAGCATCAGTACCGCCAGCGTCAGCGCCTTACGCCACGGCTTGCCGTAGGAAAGCAGCCGCTTTAGCGTGGGCCAGAGTTTTTTGCTGTCAGCCACGGCTCTTCTCCTTACTGCGATTATCCTCATCCTCGGTCAGTGCCGCCTCAAGCTGCTGGTAGCGATACATATCGCTGTACCAGCCCTTTTGCTGCGCCAGCGCGTTATGATCGCCGCGCTGCGCCACGACACCATGCTGCATCACCAGAATTTCAGTGGCTTCGGTCAGCGCGGACAGGCGATGCGCGCTGATGATCACTGTGCGTCCCTCGCCCCAGCGACGTAAATTGTGCAGGATCTGATGTTCGGTGCGGCCATCCACTGCCGAAAGCGCATCGTCAAGGATCAAGATCTCGGCGTTCAACAGCAGCGCGCGCGCAATGGAAATGCGCTGTTTCTGCCCGCCGGAGAGCATCACCCCGCGCTCGCCTACTTCGGTATCGTAGCCCTGCGGCAGCCGCAGAATATCTTCGTGGACGCTCGCCAGCATCGCCGCCCGCTCAATCTCTTCGCGGCTGGCGTTAGGCCGCCCCAGCGCGATATTGTTGGCGACGGTGTCGGAAAAAAGAAACGGCGTCTGATTGACGACTGCCAGCCGACCGCGCCAGCTGTCGATGCGCAGCTGGGTCAGCGGAATATTGTGATAGCGAATATCGCCCTGCGCGATATCGAAATGGCGCTGTATCAGGCTTAACAGCGTGCTTTTACCCGCGCCGGTCGGCCCACACAATCCCAGCATCTGCCCCGGCTTCAACTGGAAATTAAGATTGCACAGCGCAGGCTGCTGGCTGCCGGGATAGCTGAACTCGCGGATCGCCACCTGCAGCACGCCGCGTCCTTCCGGCAAAACTTTGCTGCCATCTTCCACCGCCGGCGCCTCGTTAAGCAGCGCGCGGATGCGGCTCCAGGCTGCGCTGCCGCGTTCGACAATATTAAACATCCACGCCAGCGCCAGCATCGGCCAAATCATCAGGCCCAGATACATCACAAAGCTGGTCAGCTGGCCGAGCGTCATCTGATCATGCCAGACCAGCCAGCTGCCGCCGCCGATAGCCAGCAGGTTCGACAGACCGATCGCGATATAAATCGTAGGATCGAAGCGCGCGTCGACGCGCGCGACGCGCAGGTTTTTCTCACCGGCGTCGGTGGCGATATCAGCAAACTGTTGAGACTGATGCGTCTCCAGACCAAACGCCTTTACCATACGAATGCTGGAGAGGCTCTCCTGCGCCTGATCGTTCAGCGAGGAAAAGGCCGCCTGCGCCAGTTTAAAGCGCTGATGCAGCTGATCGCCGTAGCGCTTGATCACCATCGCCATCACCGGCATCGGCACCAGCGCCAGCAGCGTAAGCTGCCAGCTGATCTGCGTACTCATCACAATCAGCACCGCGCAGCCCATCACCAGCGAGTCTACCAGCGTCAATACCCCTTCGCCGGCCGCGAAGACCACGCGGTCAACATCGTTGGTTGCGCGCGCGATCAGATCGCCGGTGCGGTGACGCAGGTAGAATTCCGGGTGCTGTCGACTGAGCTGGCGATAGAAATCTTCCCGCAGCTCCACCGCCAGCTTATAAGAAGCGCCAAACAGCAAGACGCGCCAGACGTAGCGCAGCAGGTAAACCACCAGCGCGGTAAACAGCATAATGCCGACCCACATCAGAACGGCGCCGCTGCTCAGGCGATGCTGGGTGACGCCATCGACAATCACGCCGACGATTTTCGGCGGCAGCAGCTGCAAAATGGCAATAATGATCAGTAAGGATACCGCGCCGAGGTAACGTCGCCACTCGCGGAGGAAATACCAACTTAACTGGCTAAACAATCGCACAAAAAATTGTCCTGCATGGTTAATTGATGCGCCTGAAAAGGCTGCGGAGAAGATCAGGATTCAACAGGCAACGCCGTCGTATATTTTATCTCTTCCATAGCAAAACTTGAGGTTACGTCGATCAGACCGCTGACGCCGTTGACCAGACGTTTATAAAAGGCGTCATATTGCTTCATATCGGCGACCTGAATGCGTAACAGATAATCATACTCGCCCGCCATGCGATAGAACGCCATCACTTCCGGCAGGCTTTGCACGACGCCGACAAATTCCTGATACCACTGACGGTTGTGCTGCTGGGTTTTGATCAGCATAAAGGCGGTAAGCGACAGCCCCAGCTTTTCTCCATCGAGGAGCGCCACGCGTCCGCGGATAATACCGTCATCTTCCAGCTTTTTCAGCCGCTTCCAGCAGGGCGTGGTGGTGAGATTAACCGCATCCGCCAGCGCCTGTAATGATAGCGTACAGTCCTGCTGCAACAGCGCCAGCAGTTTACGATCCGTTTTATCCAGCATCGCCCCTCCAGAGAAAATATTGCTACAAAAGGCGCATTGTACAGTAAATAAAGCAAACTTTTTTTCCTGTGAATGCCTTAATCTTATTGGGCTGAGCCATAAGAGGAAAATCAACATGAGCCGTGAATGGGTGAATCATGCGATCAACGAGATCAACGCCGATTTTCAGCGTTCCGCCGAAACGCATCTGATTCGTTTCTCTCTGCCCACCTTTCCGGGCATCTGGTTTTATCTCAAAGATGAAAGCACCCACCCAACCGGCAGCCTGAAACATCGCCTGGCCCGTTCTCTGTTTCTTTACGGCCTGTGCAATGGCTGGATCAAACAGGGCAGGCCGGTAATCGAGGCCTCCTCAGGCAGCACCGCCGTTTCCGAAGCCTATTTCGCCCGGCTGCTTGGTCTGCCGTTTATTGCCGTCATGCCCGCCAGCACCGCGCGCCGCAAAGTCGAACAGATCGCCTTTTATGGCGGACGAAGTCATTTCGTGCAGGACCCCTGCGTCATTTACGAAGAATCGGAACGGCTGGCGCGCGATCTCAACGGCCACTTTATGGATCAGTTTACCTATGCCGAACGCGCCACCGACTGGCGCGGCAATAACAATATCGCCGACAGCATTTTCCGCCAGATGGCCAGCGAGCCTTTTCCGGTGCCGGATACTATCGTAATGGGCGCGGGCACCGGTGGCACCTCCGCCACGATCGGCCGCTATTTGCGCTATCAGGGCCATGCGACGCGCCTGCTGGTGGTCGATCCTGAAAATTCAGTGTTTCACGATTACTGGCATACGCGCGACGCTGGCCTGCGCAGCGCTCGCGGCAGTGGCATCGAAGGCATCGGGCGGCCTCGCGTCGAACCTTCGTTTATTCCCGACGTTATTGACGAGGTCATGCGCGTACCTGACGCCGCGTCTGCCGCGGCCATGCACTATCTGGCGCAGATCCTCGGCAGAAAAGTGGGGCCGTCCACCGGCACCAACTTCTGGGGAGCGATACGGGCGGCGCAGCGCATGCGACAGCAAAGCCGTAAAGGCGCCGTCGTCACTCTGCTGTGCGACAGCGGCGAGCGCTATCTCGACACCTGGTACGATGCCGAATGGGTCGCTGAGCGCGTCGGCGATCTGACGCCCTGGCTGGAGCAGATGCAATAACGGTTTCCGCCATCTCCTTCTCTGTCGCCCAGGAACAATGAATGCCGGACTGTTTTTCTTCTTTGTCCGAAAGTACCATAAGCGCCAGTAAGATAATCAGGGTGAACAAATGAAACGTGCAGTAGTGGTTTTCAGCGGCGGACAGGATTCCACAACCTGTCTGATTCAGGCACTGGCGCAGTACGATGAAGTGCATTGCGTGACCTTTGATTACGGTCAGCGTCATCGTCAGGAAATTGACGTGGCGCGCAAGCTCTCCGCTCAGCTTGGCGCACGCGCCCATAAGGTGCTGGACGTAACGCTGCTGAATGAACTGGCAATCAGCAGCCTGACGCGCGATAACATTCCGGTGCCGGACTATGACGCCAACGCGACTGGCCTGCCCAGTACCTTTGTGCCAGGACGCAATATCCTCTTTCTGACGCTGGCCTCTATTTACGCTTATCAGGTAGAAGCGGAAGCGGTGATTACCGGCGTTTGCGAAACGGACTTCTCTGGCTACCCTGACTGCCGCGATGAATTCGTTAAAGCGTTAAACCACGCGGTGGAGCTTGGCATGGCCAGAGCGGTGCGTTTTGAAACGCCGCTGATGTGGCTCAACAAAGCGGAAACCTGGGCGCTGGCCGACTACTGGCAGCAACTGCCGCTGGTGCGCCAGCAGACGCTGACCTGCTACAACGGCATTCAGGGAGACGGCTGCGGCGAGTGCGCCGCCTGCCATCTGCGCGCCAACGGATTGAAAAGCTATCAGGACGATATGCCTGGCGTTATGCAGAGCATGAAGCAGAAAACCGGCCTGCGCTAAGCCTGCTGGCCATGAAACAGCCGGGATTTTCCCGGCTGTTTTTGTTTATACAAGACGCTGTTTGCCAAAACGCCCTTTCCTCTCCATTGACTCTTTCTGCCGCGATACCGCCGCCATGCGTGACTGACCGGATTCCGCCACGCAAACGTCTTGTTCTCACTCCAGCAGCGTTTCCATACGCGCGCGCAGATCGCCTTCCAGAGGCAGCGTTTTTTGCGTCCGTAGATCGATACAGACAAAGGTTAATGCTGCATCGGCGACGGGCGTTCCATCTCCTTCCAGCAGCACCTCCTGCTGAATAACGCCGCTTTTGCCGTTGAGTTGCTCCAGTCGGCTTCTGACGATTAATACGTCGCCCAGCAATGCTGGTCTGCGGTAATTGATATTGATATTCACCACGACAAAAGCCAGCTTGTTTTCCATTAGCCAGTGAAACGCGCCTGCCTGTTCCAGCCATTCCCAACGCGCTTCCTCAAGGAATTCCAGGTAGCGCGCGTTATTAACGTGTTGATAAACATCCAGATGATAACCACGAACTTTTATCAGAGTCTGCATAGCGCGGGTGCCTTATTGTTGTAAGAGATCACACCATCTGGTATGACCTCTTAGAGATTAGCAGCCGTTCGGTGCGACTGAAATGAGAACGGCCAGCGCTGGGAACAGGATCACAATTTAAGCCGCGGCAGGTTGCGTTCTACCAGCGCGCTGCCGATGCCTGGCACCTCTTTAAGCTGCTCCAGCTCGGTAAAGGCGCCGAACTGATCGCGGTAGCTGACAATCGCCTCCGCCTTTTTGATGCCGATGCCGTTCATTGCCGCCGCCAGCTCCTGAGCCGAAGCCGTATTAATGCTGACCGCGCCATCGGCGGCGGGCGGGCTGACGACGCTGACGGCCGCTGCCTCGCCGGTTTCTGCCGCCGAAACGGGCAGCGACCAGCAGGATGCGCCCAGGGATAATGATAAACAGAGCGCCGAAAGGGTGTTTTTATTCATGCTGATTTCTCCTTGTGTGTAACAGCAGGAGCAACGGTAGCGGCGCGCTTTTATGAATACAAAAGGCAAAGTCCAGATGTGGAAAAGGCCGCGAAAGCGGCCTTTTGGTTTGCAGTGGCTTGCATTGATTTTGCGCGGCTTACTGCAGTTGTACCGCAGCGCCGTATTTGATTTTCGCCTCTTTGCGCAGATTGCTCAGCAGCGCATCAAAGGCGATCTGCGCGTTGTTCTGGGCAATGCCCTGCGCCATCGCTTTTTTCTGCGCGTCCGGCAGATTCCCGGCCTTCACTTCATCCAGCGCCAGCAGCACGACGTTGCCCTGCATATCTTCGCTGGTGCCGTAAACCGGTTTGCCCGCCTGCGGCTGCGGCAATGCAAAAACCGCCTGCACGCTGGCGTCCTGATCGTTACGGGTCAGCGTTTTCGCTTCACCAAACTTCAGGCCCGCCGCCGTCAGCGCATCCTGTTTGCCCGCTTTCAGCTCGGCAAGGATCTTCTCCGCCTGCGCTTTGGCTTCCTGCAACGCTTTGTTGTGCTTCAGCGTATCGGCGATCTGCGTTTTTACCTCATCCAGCGTTTTTACCGTTTCCGGTTTATGTTCGTTGATACGAAGAATAAACGCCCGGTCGCCGTCGACGGTAATCATATCGGAATTGCTGCCCGGCGTACCGTTCGCGCCCAGCAGGCTGCCATTAAAGATCGCCTCTTCCACCGGCTTGAAGTTCAGCGCTTCCGGCACGCTATCACGACTGAACCAGTCGGTTTCCACCGCTTTCACGCCCGCCGCCTGCTCTGCGCTGGCTAACGATGCGTTATCGTTGCTGGCCGCGTCGCTGACTTTCTGCTGCAATTTATAGTAAGCGTCGAGCGCTTTCTCCTGCTTCACTTTGTCCGCGATGGTGTCATGCACCTCAGCCAGCGGCTTAACCTGCTCCGGCTGGATATCATCAAGACGCACAATCAGGAAACCAACGGATGATTTCACAACGCCTGACAGCTGACCTTTGCTGGTCAGGTTAGCCTCTTTCAGTTCGTCCGGCGTGGTGGCAGGCTCCAGCCAGCCCATATCGCCGCCCTTGCGCGCGGAGATCGGATCGATCGATTTCGCTTTCGCCAGCGCGGCGAAATCACCGCCCTGCTTCAGTTGATCCAGCACCGCCTGCGCGTCCGCTTCGCTTTTCAACTGGATAACGCTGTAGCGATTACGCTGCGGCTGAACGTAATCCGCCTTATGCTGATCGTACCAGCTCTGAATATCCGCTTCGCTGGCCGACTGCTGCATGCTGGCCGCGTCCAGTTTCAGATAGCTGACACGGAACTGCTCCGGCGTCAGGAAGCTGTTTTTATGCTGGGCGTAGTAGTTTTTAATTTCATCGTCGCTGACCTGCTGTTTCGCCGCCAGCGCATCCACGCTCAGGATGGCCTGACGCACTACGCGCTGTTGAGAAACCAGCGCCGCCAGCGCATCGGTCTCGCCGCTCAGGGTAAAATCGGTGCCGGCGATAGCGGAAATCAGCTGTTGCGTGGTCAGCTGCTTACGCAGCGCTTCCGCATACTGATCGGCGGAAAACCCCATGCTGTTGATGATGCCGAGATATTTGGCGTTATCGAATTTACCGTCGGTCTGGAAGGCCGGCTGGCTGAAGATCGCCTGTTTGATCTGCTCATCGCTGATCGCCAGTTTCAGATCTTTCGCGTACTGGTCGAGCAGCATTTCATCCACCAGCTGGGAAAGCGCTTGCTGACGCATCTGCTGCATGTAGCCTTCGTTACCTGCCAGCTGAGAGAACTGTTCGCCCAGCATCTGCTGCTGGCGGCTGCGCTCGTTGTTGAAGGCGCGATCGAGCTGCGCGCGGCTGATCTCCTGGCCGTTCACTTTCGCCGCGTAGTCGCCGCTGCCGCCAATCAGATAGTTGCCGACCCCGGTCAGCACAAATGACAGGATAATCAGTCCCAGAATAATCTTGAGCACGACATGGTTCGACGCCGCGCGTAAATTGTCCATCATGGTATGACAACACTCCGCTGTAGTGTGAATGTAAACCTCACGCTGGCGCCCCATCCTTGCAGGCGTGCGCGTTGCTGCTTTTCAGGTCGACATTATCGACCATGCTCTGACATTCGCTGCTGGCGTTTGTCACGCAACAGGATAAAAAAAGGCACATCAATTGCCTGATGTGCCCGTATGTTACATGAGAACGCATTGTCAGTCCTCACTCCACCGAAGAAAATGCCGCAATGGAGTCCGACTGTAAATCAGTTCACCGCGTCTTTCAGCGCTTTACCGGCACGGAAGCCCGGTACTTTACTTGCCGGAATGGTAATTTCTTTACCTGTCTGAGGGTTACGGCCGGTGCGCTCAGAGCGCTCGCGTACCGAGAAGGTGCCAAAGCCAACCAGTGCTACTTCCTCGCCTGATTTCAGAGAATCAGAAACAGAACCAATAAAAGCATCTAAAACACGTCCAGCTGCCGCTTTAGAAATATCAGCGTCTGCGGCAATCTTGTCGATCAATTGTGACTTATTCACTCTATTCATCCCCTCTTTTATTATTCACTATCGCGGCGGCTTCCAGCCAGCCGCGAACGCGCAGCCAGTTATATCAAGGTTGTTGAGCCGAAACAACGGGAATCCTCTTGGTCGCTGCTTCAACAGCCCTCTAAATTAGCGGCACAAAAAAAAGCTGGCAAGTCTGATTTGACTTGCCAGCTGCGCTTTTTAAATGATTTTGTCGTAAATCACTATTTTGCGGTAGCGACCTGCATGCCGTACGGCGCATTTTGCAGGGCCAGCGCCAGCACATCTTCGATACGCTTAACCGGATGGACATCCAGATCCGCCAGCACGTTTTCTGGAATCTCTTCCAGATCGCGTTTGTTTTCATCCGGGATCACAACGGTTTTAATACCGCCGCGATGTGCCGCCAGCAGTTTCTCCTTCAGGCCGCCGATAGGCAATACCTGACCGCGCAGCGTGATCTCGCCAGTCATGGCGACATCGGCGCGCACCGGGTTGCCCGTCAGGCAGGAGACCAGCGCCGTGCACATGGCGATACCGGCGCTTGGGCCATCTTTCGGCGTCGCGCCTTCCGGCACGTGAACGTGAATATCACGTTTCTCATAGAAATCGCCGTTGATGCCCAGCTTCTCCGCACGCGCGCGCACTACGGTCAACGCCGCCTGAATCGACTCCTGCATCACCTCGCCCAGCGAGCCGGTGTAGGTCAGTTTGCCTTTGCCCGGCACACAGGCGGTTTCGATGGTCAGCAGATCGCCGCCGACTTCGGTCCACGCCAGGCCGGTCACCTGGCCTACGCGGTTTTCGCTATCGGCGCGGCCGTAGTCGAAACGCTGTACACCGAGGAAATCTTTCAGGTTATCGCCGTTAATGTCGATGCGCTTCAGATCTTTATTCAGCAGCAGCGCTTTCACCGCCTTACGGCACAGCTTCGACAGTTCACGCTCAAGGCTACGCACGCCTGCTTCGCGCGTATAGTAGCGAATGATACCGACAATCGCGCTGTCATCAACGCTGATTTCATTCTCTTTCAGCGCGTTACGCTCAATCTGTTTCGGCAGCAGATGCTGTTTCGCAATGTTCAGTTTTTCATCTTCGGTATAGCCGGAGAGACGAATCACTTCCATACGGTCCAGCAGCGGCGCCGGGATGTTCATCGAGTTAGAGGTCGCGACAAACATCACGTCGGAGAGATCGTAATCCACTTCCAGATAGTGATCGTTGAACGCCACGTTCTGTTCTGGATCAAGCACCTCCAGCAGCGCGGAAGCCGGATCGCCGCGCATGTCGGATGACATTTTGTCGATCTCATCCAGCAGGAACAGCGGGTTTTTCACGCCGACCTTCGCCATCTTCTGAATCAGCTTGCCCGGCATTGAACCGATATAGGTGCGGCGGTGGCCGCGGATTTCCGCTTCGTCGCGCACGCCGCCCAGCGCCATACGCACATATTTGCGTCCGGTCGCTTTGGCGATGGACTGTCCCAGCGAGGTTTTACCCACGCCCGGCGGCCCCACCAGGCACAGAATCGGCCCTTTGATTTTATTTACGCGGCTCTGGACCGCCAGATATTCCAGGATGCGATCTTTAACTCGCTCCAGGCCGTAATGGTCGCGGTCCAGCGTTTCCTGCGCTTTACGCAGGTCTTTTTTCACCTTGCTGCGCTCGTTCCATGGCACCTGAACCATCCATTCGATGTAGCCGCGCACGACCGTCGCTTCCGCAGACATCGGCGACATCATTTTCAGCTTCTGCAGCTCGGCTTCCGCTTTTTCGCGCGCCTCTTTCGGCATTTTGGACGCTTCGATTTTACGCTTCAGCGCTTCATATTCGTCCGGCGCGTCATCCATTTCGCCCAGCTCTTTCTGAATCGCCTTCATCTGCTCATTCAGATAGTATTCGCGCTGGCTTTTTTCCATCTGTTTTTTGACGCGGTTACGGATGCGTTTCTCAACCTGCAGCAGGTCAATCTCCGACTCCATCATCGCCATCAGATATTCCAGACGTTCATTAATGTCGGACATTTCCAGCACGGACTGCTTATCCGCCAGCTTAAGCGGCATATGCGCAGCCACGGTATCGGCCAGACGCGCGGCGTCGTCAATGCTGTTCAGCGAGGTCAGTACCTCAGGAGGAATTTTTTTATTGAGTTTGATATAGCCTTCAAACTGATTGATAGCCGTACGAACCAGCACTTCCTGCTCGCGCTCTTCAATCTCCGGCGATACCAGATATTCCGCCTGTGCGGAAAAGTGCTCGCCATTGTCGGCAAGCTGGGTAATGCGTGCGCGCTGCAACCCTTCCACCAGCACTTTTACCGTGCCGTCCGGCAGCTTCAGCATCTGCAAAATAGAGGAAACGGTCCCTACAGAGAAGAGATCGTTAATGCCAGGTTCATCCGTTGAAGCCTCTTTCTGTGCGACCAGCATGATCTTTTTATCATGATCCATTGCGGCTTCGAGGCACCGAATCGATTTTTCCCGACCAACAAACAACGGAATTACCATGTGCGGATAAACCACTACGTCGCGCAACGGCAACACAGGGATTTCAATGCGTTCAGAACGCTCAGGATTCATAGAGCTCTCTCTTAGTTTAAAGTCCGCCAGGTGATGGGTACCGCATAGTGCAGGCTATGTGCCAGGGAACCCACAGGTATTTGAGTATATGGGGATGTTTGCCAGACATTCAATGTCAGTAGCGTGAGAAAAACAAAAGGGGGACAAATTCCCCCTTTTATTGACTAACTTGCTGGTTGCGTTGACGAATTATTCGCCAGATGCCTGCTGCGCTTCGTGCTTGCCGTAGATCAGCATCGGTTTTGACTGCCCTTCGATGACGGACTCGTCAATCACCACTTTTTCCACATCGTCCATAGAGGGCAGGTCGTACATGGTGTCCAGCAGCGCCGCTTCAACGATGGAGCGCAGACCGCGCGCGCCCGTTTTACGCGACATCGCTTTCTGGGCGATCGCCGTCAGCGCTTCGTCACGGAACTCCAGCTCCACGCCTTCCAGGTTAAACAGCGCCTGATACTGCTTGGTCAGGGCGTTTTTCGGCTCGCGCAGAATCTGGATCAGCGCTTCTTCGCTCAGCTCGCTGAGCGTCGCCACGACCGGCAGACGACCAATAAACTCAGGAATCAGACCAAATTTGATCAGATCTTCCGGCTCGACCTGCTCCAGCAGCTCGCCTTCGGTCGCCTTCTGCGATTTCCCTTTTACCGTCGCGCCGAAACCAATGCCGGAGCCGGTTTCTACACGCTGGGAAATCACCTTATCCAGGCCGGCGAAAGCGCCACCGCAGATAAACAGAATTTTCGAGGTATCAACCTGCAAAAATTCCTGCTGCGGATGCTTGCGTCCGCCCTGCGGCGGAACGGCCGCGACGGTGCCTTCGATCAGTTTCAGCAGCGCCTGCTGCACGCCTTCGCCAGAAACGTCACGCGTAATCGACGGGTTGTCCGACTTACGGGAGATTTTGTCAATCTCATCGATATAGACAATGCCGCGCTGCGCTTTCTGCACGTCATAGTCACATTTCTGCAGCAGTTTCTGGATAATATTCTCGACATCTTCACCCACATAGCCCGCTTCGGTCAGCGTCGTCGCGTCGGCCATAGTGAAAGGCACGTCAAGCAACCGCGCCAAGGTTTCCGCCAACAGGGTTTTACCGCTACCGGTCGGACCAATCAGCAGAATATTACTTTTGCCCAGCTCGATGCCGTTGCTGGTGTCGCCGTTGCGCAGGCGTTTGTAGTGATTGTAGACCGCCACCGCCAGCACTTTTTTCGCCCTTTCCTGACCGATAACGTAATCGTCAAGATGTTGGCGGATCTCGTGCGGGGTCGGCAACGCGCTGCGTTCACGATGCGGCGCAACTTCTTTGATCTCTTCGCGAATGATGTCATTGCATAAATCAACACACTCGTCGCAGATATACACTGACGGCCCGGCAATCAGTTTGCGCACTTCATGCTGGCTTTTACCGCAAAAAGAGCAGTACAGCAGCTTTCCTGAACCGTCTTTGCGCTTATCTGTCATCAGCTAACCTCTTCTTTTATCTTCGTCCGCACTGTATGCGGCGATGGCAGCCAGTCTGACTGCCCTCATTCGTGCCACTCTTCACCCGTTATCCGCTCTAACTATAGCGCATGCTGCGGGATGGAGTCTTATTGGCGATGCGTAAGTATGGAATCGACTAAACCATACTCTACTGCCTCACTCGCCGAGAGGAAACGATCTCGCTCGGTGTCACGCTCGATTTGTTCAAGCGATTTGCCGGTATGTTCCGCCATCAGCTCATTCATGCGCTGTTTCACTTTCAGAATTTCACGCGCGTGAATTTCAATATCGGTCGCCTGGCCCTGATAACCGCCCAGCGGCTGGTGGATCATCACGCGGGAATTAGGCAGGCAGTGGCGTTTGCCTTTGGTTCCCGCCGTCAGCAGGAACGCGCCCATTGAACAGGCCTGCCCCATACAGATGGTGCTGACGTCCGGCTTGATAAACTTCATCGTGTCATAAATCGACATCCCGGCGGTGATCACGCCACCTGGGGAGTTGATATACAGATAGATATCTTTCTCAGGGTTTTCCGCTTCCAGAAACAGCATCTGGGCGACGATCAGGTTCGCCATATGATCTTCAACCTGACCGGTAAGGAAAATGATGCGCTCTTTTAACAGGCGGGAATAGATGTCGTAAGAACGCTCGCCGCGCGAGGTTTGTTCGACCACCATGGGCACCAGCGCCATCTGAGGTGCGGAAAATTCACGTTCGCCATTGTATGACATTACCGTCTCCTGGATAAATTTCATTGGCACTGTACCGATTCTACTTAAGTGAGAACATGAAAACCACGCTTCACGCTGCCACTCTCCGACGCTACCCGGACGGTTAATCAGCCAGCCTTACATTCTTCAAGATACTCGAAAAGCTATCTGGGGGCGTGCCCCCGCTGTTTCAAGCATAACAACGTTTTCTTCAATCGCTAACCAGGAATAATATGATACCGGATATTCTGGCGCTTAATTAGCCAAACAGGCGCACAAAAAGACATTTTTGGAAACGATAAATAAAAAGCCCGCTCCTTACGGCAGCGGGCTTTCAGCAGACAAAGCGTGAAAATCAGGCCATAGAGGTCTGGTTCATCAGATCCTGGAATTTTGTGGCTTTCTCAGTCACTTTCGCTTTTTCCAGCACCGCTTCAACCGCCTGCTCTTCCAGAGCGACGTTGCGCATGTTGTTCATCAGCTCATTGTTTTTGCTGTAGAACTCGATAACTTCCTGCGGATCTTCATACGCGGAAGCCATTTCTTCGATCAGGGTTTTTACGCGCTCTTCGTCGGCTTTCAGGTCGTTGGTGCGAATCACTTCGCCCAGCAGCAGACCCACGACAACGCGGCGTTTCGCCTGCTCTTCAAACAGCTCACGCGGCAGCTCCAGCGCCTGCTTCTCGTTACCGCCGAAACGCTGGGCAGCCTGACGACGCAGCACGTCGATTTCGCTGTCGATCAGCGCGGAAGGCACGTCGATCTCGTTCGCTTTCACCAGACCGTCGATCGCCTGCGTTTTAACACGGTTGCGCAC
>NZ_JANION010000126.1:0-26780 GCF_024610815.1 Mixta sp. | reverse complement strand
TCATCGAGCTGGCTGGCCACCTGGATACCTACATCCCGGAACCAGAGCGCGCGATTGACAAGCCGTTCCTGCTGCCGATCGAAGACGTATTCTCCATCTCTGGTCGTGGTACCGTTGTGACCGGTCGTGTTGAGCGCGGCGTGATCAAAGTGGGTGAAGAAGTTGAAATCGTGGGTATCAAAGATACCGCGAAATCTACCTGTACCGGCGTTGAAATGTTCCGCAAACTGCTGGATCAGGGTCAGGCTGGTGAGAACGTCGGCGTTCTGCTGCGTGGCATCAAGCGTGAAGAAATCGAGCGTGGCCAGGTTCTGGCTAAGCCGGGCTCTATCAAGCCGCACACCCAGTTCGAATCAGAAGTGTACATCCTGTCCAAAGACGAAGGCGGCCGTCACACTCCGTTCTTCAAAGGCTACCGTCCTCAGTTCTACTTCCGTACGACTGACGTAACGGGCACCATTGAACTGCCGGAAGGCGTTGAGATGGTTATGCCGGGCGACAACATCAAAATGGTTGTTACCCTGATCCACCCGATCGCGATGGACGACGGTCTGCGTTTCGCAATCCGCGAAGGCGGCCGTACCGTTGGCGCGGGCGTTGTAGCACGCGTTATCGCTTAATTAGCGATAGCAGAGCGAAGGTTTTGGCTTTTGCTCAGTTAAAGAGGGCGCTTCGGCGCCCTTTTTTATTATTCCTTTCTGAACAGCCTGTCTCAATATCCTTACAAAGCCCAGGATTGAAATAAAAACCATTCTCATTTAGTATGCGCTCAGTAATTATACCGGAGCCGATAAATGTACGTCTGTCTGTGTAATGCGATAAGCGATAAAACCGTGCGTGAGGTTGTGCGTCGCTATCAGCCTAAATCTATCCAACAGCTGCGTCATTTCGTGCCGGTTGGAAAACAGTGTGGAAAATGCATCCGCGCCGTACGTGAAATCATGGATGAAGAGATGCAGCAACCGACGCTGTATAGAGAGATCGCCTGAAGATACCCACAGATTCACCATTGCTTTTTTGACTTCTTTCTAACCACATCTACGCTCTAATTAACTGGAAGCGGAGGAAAGAAAATGAAAGGCGATGCAAAGATCATAAGTCATCTGAATAAACTTTTAGGAAATGAAATAGTTGCGATCAATCAGTATTTTCTTCATGCGCGGATGTTCAAAAACTGGGGCTTGATGCGCCTGAACGACGTGGAATACCACGAGTCGATCGATGAGATGAAGCATGCGGATAAGTACATTGAACGCATACTTTTTCTGGAAGGCGTGCCTAATTTGCAGGATGTAGGCCGTCTGCGCATCGGCGAGGATGTGGAAGAGATGCTGCGCTGCGACCTGGCCCTTGAACTGGAAGGCGCCAAAGATCTGCGGGAAGCGATAGCCTGGGCCGATAAAATCTACGACTACGTCAGCCGAGATATGATGATCGAAATCCTCGCTGACGAAGAGCATCATATTGACTGGCTGGAAACCGAGCTGGACCTGATACAAAAAATGGGCATCCAGAATTATCTACAGGCGCAGATTAGAGAAGAAAACTAATATTCGCTTCCTGACTGTGCCAAACGAATACTGCCCAGCCTGCAAGAGATAAGCAGGGTCCAAAAGGCAGCTGGCGATCGGCGCCGGCGCCGCCTTTCTTTATCCCGCCATGCCAAAAAAGCAGCACGCCTCCCAACGCCGCGAACGTAGCGATAGCAGGCAAGGCCTGCCAGCCACACCAGGCGCCCAGCGCTGCAAACAGCTTCATATCGCCATATCCTAACCCCTCTCGTTGACGAAATAACCAGAATAGCCAGTAAAGCAACCACAGCGAAAGCCAACCCAGCAATGCTCCGCATACTGCTGTCGGCAGTTTCTCCTCGTTGAGCAGCAGATGGTAAAGCAAGCCAAGCCAGAGTAAGGGAAGCGTCAATATGTCGGGCAAGATCAAATATTGTTCGTCAATAAGGCTAAGCAGAAGGAGCGCCGCGCTTAGCAATAAGGTAAACATGAGCGCGGCGGGGGAGGGGACACGCCAGGCTGAAAGGCAGAAAAGCAGGCTGGCGAGTACCTCGACGGCAGGGAGCCGCCACGGAAGTTTGTGGCGGCAATAACGACATCTTCGATGCCAACGCATCCAGCTATAAAGCGGAATCAGATCGCCTGGCTGAAGCCGCTGCCGACAGACGGCGCAGCGGGAAGAAGGAAAAAATAGCCGTTGAAGCCACTGCCGTTCCGTCAGCTCCGGACGATAACGATCGGCTGCCAGACAAAGAAAGCTGCCTGTCACCAGTCCTGCCAGCCCGAAAATCAAAATGACCATCATGTAAAGTGCCTTCCTTAGAGAGAGATGAAAGGCCACAGCGTAAAGGGAGCATTTGAGGCTGTCGTCCGGCTTTAATGCATTGCCGAAAGCTGCGCGCAATAAATATCGCTGCGTTGCGCATTCTCCGGCCTATCGCTACGCCTGCTCCCACTTTTTCACTCTCATACTGCCTGACGGGTTGCTATCTGAACAAATTCCCGTATAATGCGCGGGCCTGCTGATATTGCAGGCGCGATTCGAGCAGAATCGCAGGCTTGTCGGATATCGACCGGCCTGACAATACTCCCGATTGGGGAGTTATATGCTGAACGATTACACTCCCCCATCAATCGTAATGGGTGCGAGGAGTAATTCTTTTCGTTTATAAAATAATTGGAGCTCTGGTCTCATGCAGAACCAAAGAATCCGTATCCGTCTTAAAGCGTTTGATCATCGTCTGATCGATCAATCAACCGCGGAAATCGTTGAGACCGCCAAGCGCACTGGTGCGCAGGTGCGTGGTCCGATCCCGCTGCCGACCCGCAAAGAGCGCTTTACCGTTCTGATCTCCCCGCACGTTAACAAAGACGCGCGCGACCAGTACGAAATCCGCACTCACAAGCGTCTGGTTGACATCGTTGAGCCAACTGAAAAAACCGTTGATGCTCTGATGCGTCTGGATCTGGCTGCCGGTGTAGACGTGCAGATCAGCCTGGGTTAATCAGGTCATCGAGCGATTGAGAGGTTGAAACAATGATTGGTTTAGTCGGTAAAAAAGTGGGTATGACCCGCATCTTCACTGAAGAAGGCGTATCTATCCCTGTAACCGTAATCGAAGTTGAAGCAAACCGTGTTACTCAGGTTAAAGGTCTGGACAGCGACGGCTACCGCGCAATCCAGGTTACCACCGGTGCGAAAAAAGCGAACCGCGTGACCAAACCTGAAGCAGGTCATTTTGCTAAAGCTGGCGTAGAAGCTGGCCGTGGTCTGTGGGAATTCCGCACCGCTGAAGGTGAAGAATATACCGTTGGCCAGGACATCAGCGTTGAAATTTTCGCTGACGTTAAAAAAGTTGACGTGACTGGTACGTCCAAAGGTAAAGGTTTCGCCGGTACTGTTAAGCGCTGGAACTTCCGTACCCAGGATGCTACCCACGGTAACTCCTTGTCTCACCGCGTTCCGGGTTCTATCGGTCAGAACCAGACTCCGGGCAAAGTGTTTAAAGGCAAAAAAATGGCAGGTCAGCTGGGTAATGAGCGTGTAACCGTTCAGAGCCTGGACGTAGTACGTGTTGACGCTGAGCGCAACCTGCTGCTGGTTAAAGGTGCTGTCCCGGGCGCAACCGGTAGCGACCTGATCGTTAAACCAGCTGTTAAGGCGTGAGGGGGCGAGGAATGGAATTAGTAATGAAAGACGCGCAAAGCGCGCTGACTGTTTCCGAAACTACCTTCGGTCGTGATTTCAACGAAGCGCTGGTACATCAGGTTGTTGTTGCTTACGCAGCTGGCGCCCGTCAGGGCACTCGTGCTCAGAAAACCCGTGCTGAAGTCACTGGTTCTGGCAAGAAGCCGTGGCGTCAGAAAGGCACCGGCCGTGCGCGTTCAGGTTCTGTTAAGAGCCCGATCTGGCGTTCAGGTGGTGTGACTTTCGCTGCGAAGCCGCAGGATCACAGTCAAAAAGTTAACAAAAAGATGTACCGCGGCGCGCTGAAAAGCATTCTGTCCGAGCTGGTACGTCAGGATCGTCTGATCGTTGTCGAGAAGTTCTCTGTAGAAGCGCCGAAAACCAAGCTGCTGGCACAGAAACTGAAAGATATGGCGCTGGAAGACGTGCTGATCATCACCGGTGAACTGGATGAAAATCTGTTCCTGGCTGCGCGTAACCTGTACAAGGTTGACGTGCGCGATGCAGCGGGTATCGATCCGGTTAGCCTGATCGCCTTCGACAAAGTCGTTATGACTGCTGACGCAGTTAAGCAAGTTGAGGAGATGCTGGCATGATCCGTGAAGAACGTCTGCTGAAAGTGCTGCGCGCGCCGCACGTTTCTGAAAAAGCGTCTACTGCGATGGAAAAAACCAACACCATCGTTCTCAAAGTTGCGAAAGACGCGTCCAAAGCAGAAATCAAAGCCGCTGTGCAGAAACTGTTTGAAGTTGAAGTCAAAGACGTCAACACCCTGGTCGTTAAAGGCAAGGTGAAGCGTCATGGACAGCGTATTGGTCGTCGTAGCGACTGGAAGAAAGCTTACGTCACCCTGAAAGAAGGCCAGAATCTGGACTTCGTCGGCGGCGCAGAGTAAGTCGGAGGAGAAGAACAATGGCAATTGTTAAATGTAAACCGACATCTCCGGGTCGTCGCCACGTAGTTAAAGTGGTGAACCCAGAGCTGCACAAGGGCAAACCATTTGCTCCGCTGCTGGAAAAAAACAGCAAATCCGGTGGCCGTAACAACAATGGCCGCATCACTACCCGTCACATCGGTGGTGGTCATAAGCAGGCTTACCGTCTGGTTGACTTTAAACGCAACAAAGATGGTATCCCGGCTGTTGTTGAACGTCTTGAGTACGATCCGAACCGTTCCGCGAACATCGCGCTGGTTCTGTACAAAGACGGCGAGCGCCGTTATATCCTGGCCCCTAAAGGCCTGAAAGCTGGCGACCAGATTCAGTCTGGCGTTGATGCTGCGATCAAAGCAGGTAACACCCTGCCGATGCGTAACATCCCAGTTGGTTCCACCGTGCATAACGTAGAAATGAAACCAGGCAAGGGCGGCCAGATTGCGCGTTCTGCTGGTACTTACGTGCAGATCGTTGCGCGTGAAGGTTCCTACGTAACCCTGCGTCTGCGTTCAGGCGAAATGCGTAAAGTCGAAGCTGACTGCCGCGCAACCCTGGGCGAAGTCGGTAACGCTGAGCACATGCTGCGCGTTCTGGGTAAAGCAGGTGCTGCCCGCTGGCGTGGTGTTCGTCCGACCGTTCGCGGTACTGCGATGAACCCAGTAGATCACCCGCACGGTGGTGGTGAAGGTCGTAACTTTGGTAAGCACCCGGTCACTCCGTGGGGCGTTCAGACCAAAGGTAAGAAGACCCGTAGCAACAAGCGTACTGATAAATTTATCGTACGTCGCCGTAGCAAATAATATTAGAGGATAAGCCATGCCACGTTCTCTCAAGAAAGGTCCTTTTATTGACCTGCACTTGCTGAAGAAGGTAGAGAAAGCGGTGGAAAGCGGTGACAAGAAGCCCCTGCGCACTTGGTCCCGTCGTTCAACGATCTTTCCAAATATGATCGGTTTGACCATCGCTGTCCATAATGGTCGTCAGCACGTACCTGTCTTTGTTTCCGACGAAATGGTTGGTCACAAGCTGGGTGAATTCGCGCCGACTCGTACTTATCGCGGTCACGCGGCTGATAAAAAAGCCAAGAAACGCTAAGGCAGGAGGAAGAGATGGAAACTATTGCTCAACATCGCCACGCTCGTTCTTCTGCTCAAAAGGTTCGCCTGGTGGCTGACCTGATTCGCGGTAAGAAAGTGTCGCAGGCTCTGGACATCCTGACCTACACCAACAAGAAAGCTGCTGTACTGGTCAAGAAGGTGCTGGAATCTGCCATTGCTAACGCCGAACACAACGATGGCGCTGATATCGACGATCTGAAAGTCGCGAAAATTTTCGTCGACGAAGGCCCAAGCATGAAGCGCATTATGCCGCGTGCGAAAGGTCGTGCAGATCGCATCCTGAAGCGCACCAGCCACATTACTGTGGTTGTGTCCGATCGCTGAGACTCTGGAGACTAGCAATGGGTCAGAAAGTACATCCTAATGGTATTCGACTGGGTATTGTTAAACCCTGGAACTCTACCTGGTTCGCTAATACCAAAGAATTCGCTGACAACCTGGACAGCGATTTTAAAGTGCGTCAGTTCCTGACTAAAGAACTGGCTAAAGCGTCTGTATCGCGCATCGTTATCGAGCGTCCGGCGAAAAGCATCCGTGTGACTATTCACACCGCTCGCCCAGGCATCGTTATCGGTAAAAAAGGCGAAGACGTAGAAAAACTGCGCACGGTCGTAGCGAATATCGCTGGCGTACCGGCACAGATCAATATCGCCGAAGTCCGTAAACCGGAACTGGACGCGAAATTGGTTGCTGACAGCATCACTTCTCAGCTGGAGCGTCGTGTGATGTTCCGTCGTGCGATGAAGCGTGCTGTACAGAACGCAATGCGTCTGGGCGCCAAAGGTATTAAAGTTGAAGTTAGCGGCCGTCTGGGCGGCGCGGAAATCGCACGTACCGAATGGTACCGCGAAGGTCGCGTACCGTTGCACACTCTGCGTGCTGACATTGACTACAACACCTCAGAAGCGCACACCACTTATGGTGTAATCGGCGTTAAGGTATGGATCTTCAAAGGTGAGATCCTGGGTGGTATGGCTGCTGTTGAACAACCGGAAAAACCGGCTGCTCAACCGAAAAAGCAGCAGCGTAAAGGCCGTAAGTAAGGAGAGTCGCTGATGTTACAACCAAAGCGTACAAAATTCCGTAAGGTGCACAAAGGCCGCAACCGTGGTCTGGCTGCCGGTACGGATGTGAGCTTCGGTACTTTCGGTCTGAAAGCTGTTGGCCGTGGTCGTCTGACTGCTCGTCAGATCGAAGCAGCACGTCGTGCTATGACCCGTGCAGTTAAGCGTCAAGGTAAGATCTGGATCCGTGTATTCCCGGACAAACCGATCACCGAGAAGCCGCTGGAAGTGCGTATGGGTAAAGGTAAAGGTAACGTGGAGTATTGGGTTGCCTTGATCCAGCCGGGTAAAGTCCTGTATGAAATGGACGGCGTACCGGAAGAGCTGGCCCGTGAAGCCTTCAAGCTGGCAGCAGCAAAACTGCCTATCAAAACCACCTTTGTTACTAAGACGGTGATGTAATGAAAGCAAAAGAGCTGCGTGAAAAAAGCGTTGAAGAGCTGAACACTGAGCTGCTTAACCTGCTGCGTGAGCAATTTAACCTGCGCATGCAGGCAGCGTCTGGCCAGCTGCAGCAGACCCATCTGCTGAAGAATGTGCGCCGTGATGTTGCACGCGTTAAGACTTTACTGACTGAGAAGGCGGGTGCGTAATGACCGATAAAATCCGTACTCTGCAAGGTCGTGTTGTTAGTGACAAAATGCAGAAATCTGCAGTTGTTGCTATCGAGCGTTTCGTGAAGCACCCGATCTACGGTAAATTCATTAAGCGTACGACTAAGCTGCACATCCATGACGAGAACAACGAATGCGGTATCGGCGACGTGGTTGAAATCCGCGAATGCCGTCCGCTGTCCAAGACTAAGTCCTGGACGCTGGTTCGCGTTGTAGAGAAAGCGGTTCTGTAATAGAATCCCCTTCTCTAAAAAATAAGATAAACGGCTCGCAAGAGCCGTTTATTTTTTCTACCCATCTGCGAGAACCGGTGTTATAATGCCGCGCCCTCAATTATGGGGCTTTCTAACGACCTGCAGTTTGGGTCCCGAAGTAGTAGTTGACATTAGCGGAGCACTAAAATGATCCAAGAACAGACTATGCTGAACGTCGCCGACAACTCCGGTGCACGTCGCGTAATGTGTATCAAGGTTCTGGGTGGCTCGCACCGTCGCTACGCAGGCGTAGGCGACATCATCAAAGTTACCATCAAGGAAGCAATTCCGCGTGGTAAAGTGAAAAAAGGTGATGTGCTTAAGGCGGTAGTGGTGCGCACCAGGAAGGGTGTTCGTCGCCCTGACGGTTCTGTCATTCGCTTCGATGGTAATGCATGCGTTATTCTGAACAATAACAGCGAGCAGCCGATCGGAACGCGTATTTTTGGGCCGGTAACTCGTGAACTTCGTAACGAAAAGTTCATGAAAATTATCTCCCTGGCACCAGAAGTACTCTAAGGAGCGAAGAATGGCAGCGAAAATCCGTCGTAATGACGAAGTTATCGTGCTGACCGGCAAAGATAAAGGTAAGCGCGGTAAAGTGAAAAATGTCCTGTCTTCTGGCAAGGTCATTGTTGAAGGTATCAACCTGGTGAAGAAACATCAGAAGCCGGTTCCGGCTCTGAACCAACCGGGCGGCATCGTTGAAAAAGAAGCTGCAATTCAGGTTTCTAACGTTGCTATCTTCAATGCGGCTACCGGTAAGGCTGACCGTGTAGGCTTTAGATTCGAAGACGGCAAAAAAGTCCGTTTCTTCAAGTCTAACAGCGAAACTATCAAGTAATTTGGAGTAGTACGATGGCGAAACTGCATGATTACTACAAAGACGAAGTAGTTAAGAAACTCATGACTGAGTTTGGCTACAATTCTGTCATGCAAGTCCCTCGGGTCGAGAAGATCACCCTGAACATGGGTGTTGGTGAAGCGATCGCTGACAAGAAGCTGCTGGATAACGCAGTAGCAGACCTGGCAGCCATCTCCGGTCAAAAACCGCTGGTCACCAAAGCACGCAAATCAGTTGCAGGCTTCAAAATCCGTCAGGGCTATCCGATCGGCTGTAAAGTAACTCTGCGTGGCGAACGCATGTGGGAGTTCTTTGAGCGTCTGGTCACTATTGCTGTACCGCGTATTCGTGACTTCCGCGGCCTGTCCGCCAAGTCTTTCGATGGTCGTGGTAACTACAGCATGGGCGTCCGTGAGCAGATCATCTTCCCAGAAATCGACTACGACAAAGTCGATCGCGTTCGTGGTTTGGATATCACCATTACCACTACTGCGAAATCTGATGATGAAGGCCGTGCTCTGCTGGCTGCCTTTGACTTCCCGTTCCGTAAGTAAGGTAGGGTTACTTAATGGCTAAGCAATCAATGAAAGCACGCGAAGTCAAGCGTGAGAAATTAGCAGACAAATTCTTCGCGAAACGCGCTGAACTGAAAGCGATCATTTCTGATGTGAACGCCTCCGACGAAGATCGTTGGAATGCTGTTCTCAAGCTGCAGAGTCTGCCGCGTGATTCCAGCCCGTCTCGTCAGCGTAACCGCTGCCGTCAAACAGGTCGTCCGCATGGTTTCCTGCGGAAGTTCGGGTTGAGCCGTATCAAGGTCCGTGAAGCCGCTATGCGCGGTGAAATCCCGGGTCTGAAAAAGGCTAGCTGGTAATTGTCACCAATTGAATCACGGGAGTAAAGACAGATGAGCATGCAAGATCCGATCGCGGATATGCTGACCCGTATCCGTAACGGTCAGGCCGCGAACAAAGTTGCGGTCACCATGCCTTCCTCCAAGCTGAAAGTGGCAATCGCCAACGTGCTGAAGGAAGAAGGTTATATTGAAGATTTCAAAATCGAAGGCGACATCAAGCCGGAACTGGAACTGACTCTTAAGTATTTCCAGGGTAAAGCTGTGGTAGAAAGCATTCAACGTGTTAGCCGTCCTGGCCTGCGCATCTATAAGAAAAAAGATGAGCTGCCGAAGGTAATGGCTGGACTGGGTATTGCTGTTGTTTCTACCTCTAAAGGTGTTATGACTGATCGTGCAGCGCGCCAAGCTGGTCTTGGTGGCGAAATTATCTGCTACGTAGCTTAATCGGAGGAAAAAATGTCTCGTGTTGCTAAAGCACCTGTCGTTGTTCCTGCCGGCGTAGAGGTAAAACTCAACGGTCAGGTTATTTCGATCAAAGGTAAAAACGGCGAGCTGACTCGTACTATCAATAATGCTGTTGAAGTTAAGCATGCTGACAACGCTCTGACTTTCGCTCCGCGCGAAGGTTTCGTTGACGGTTGGGCGCAAGCGGGTACTACCCGTGCGCTGCTGAACGCAATGGTTATCGGTGTTACCGAAGGCTTCACTAAGAAGCTGCAGCTGGTTGGTGTAGGTTATCGTGCAGCCGTTAAAGGCAACGTCGTGAATCTGTCACTGGGTTTTTCTCACCCGGTTGATCACGAACTGCCTGCAGGCATCACTGCAGAATGTCCGACTCAGACTGAAATCGTACTGAAAGGTGCTGATAAACAGCTGATCGGCCAGGTTGCGGCTGACTTGCGCGCCTACCGTCGTCCTGAGCCTTACAAAGGCAAGGGTGTTCGTTACGCCGACGAAGTCGTGCGTACCAAAGAGGCTAAGAAGAAGTAAGGTAACACTATGGATAAGAAATCTGCTCGTATCCGTCGTGCGACCCGCGCACGTCGCAAGATCAAAGAGCTGGGTGCTACTCGCCTGGTGGTACATCGTACCCCGCGTCACATTTACGCACAGGTCATCGCCCCGAACGGCTCTGAAGTTCTGGTTGCTGCTTCTACTGTAGAAAAAGCTATCTCTGAACAACTGAAGTACACCGGCAATAAAGACGCTGCGTCTGCTGTAGGTAAAGCTATTGCTGAGCGCGCGTTGGAAAAAGGCATCAAAGACGTTGCTTTCGACCGTTCCGGTTTCCAATATCATGGTCGCGTCCAGGCACTGGCAGAAGCTGCCCGTGAAGCTGGCCTTCAGTTCTAAGGTAGAGGTCTAAGATGGCACACATCGAGAAACAAGCTGGTGAACTGCAGGAAAAGCTGATCGCGGTAAACCGTGTATCTAAAACTGTGAAAGGTGGCCGTATTTTCTCCTTCACCGCACTGACTGTAGTGGGTGACGGCAACGGTCGCGTTGGTTTTGGTTACGGTAAAGCGCGTGAAGTACCGGCAGCGATCCAGAAAGCGATGGAAAAAGCCCGTCGCAACATGATTAACGTCGCGCTGACTAACGGCACCCTGCAGCACCCTGTTAAAGGTGCGCACACAGGTTCCCGTGTGTTCATGCAGCCGGCTTCTGAAGGTACCGGTATCATCGCCGGCGGTGCAATGCGCGCCGTTCTGGAAGTCGCTGGAGTTCATAACGTACTGGCTAAAGCGTATGGTTCTACTAACCCGATTAACGTGGTTCGTGCAACTATCGATGGCCTGGAAAATATGAAGTCTCCGGAAATGGTCGCTGCCAAGCGTGGTAAATCCGTTGAAGAAATTCTGGGGTAATTGACCATGGCAAAGACGATCAAAATTACTCAAACCCGCAGTGCAATCGGCCGTCTGCCTAAGCATAAGGCAACGCTGCTTGGCCTGGGTCTGCGTCGCATTGGCCACACCGTTGAGCGTGAAGATACGCCTGCTGTTCGCGGTATGGTTAACGCGGTTTCCTACATGGTTAAAGTGGAGGAGTAACAGATGCGTTTGAATACTCTGTCTCCGGCCGAAGGCTCAAAACAGGCGGGTAAACGCCTGGGTCGTGGTATCGGTTCTGGTCTCGGTAAAACCGGCGGCCGCGGTCACAAAGGTCAGAATTCTCGTTCTGGCGGTGGCGTACGTCGTGGTTTCGAAGGCGGTCAGATGCCTCTGTACCGTCGTCTGCCGAAATTCGGTTTCACTTCTCGCAAAGCAATGGTGACGGCGGAAGTTCGTCTGAACGAGCTGGCGAAAGTGGAAGGCGGTATCGTTGACCTGAATACGCTGAAAGCAGCGAACATCATCGGTACTCAGATCGAATTCGTGAAAGTGATTCTGTCTGGCGAAGTTTCTGCACCGGTAACGGTTCGCGGTCTGCGTGTCACTAAAGGCGCTCGTGCTGCAATCGAAGCTGCTGGCGGTAAAATTGAGGAATAAGTAGCAGATGGCTAAGCAACCAGGATTAGATTTTCAAAGTGCCAAGGGCGGTTTCGGCGAACTGAAACGCAGACTTTTGTTTGTCATCGGTGCGCTGATTGTATTCCGCATTGGCTCTTTTATTCCGATCCCTGGTATCGATGCCACTGTACTTGCCAAACTGCTTGAGCAACAGCGTGGCACCATTATTGAAATGTTTAACATGTTCTCTGGTGGTGCTTTAAGCCGTGCTTCTATCTTTGCTCTGGGTATCATGCCGTATATTTCGGCGTCGATTATTATCCAGCTGCTGACGGTGGTTCATCCCGCCCTGGCAGAAATTAAGAAAGAAGGGGAGGCTGGCCGTCGTAAGATTAGCCAGTACACCCGTTACGGCACTCTGGTATTGGCGATTTTTCAGTCGATCGGTATTGCTACCGGTCTGCCGAATATGCCTGGAATGCAGGGCCTGGTGATGAATCCGGGCTTTGCCTTCTATTTTACCGCTGTTGTGAGCCTGGTGACGGGAACCATGTTCCTGATGTGGCTGGGCGAACAGATTACTGAGCGGGGTATCGGCAACGGTATCTCCATCATAATCTTTGCGGGTATCGTTGCGGGTCTTCCGCCGGCCATTGGCCATACCATCGAGCAAGCGCGGCAAGGCGACCTGCACTTCCTTCTGTTGCTGTTGGTTGCAGTTCTCGTATTTGCAGTGACCTTCTTCGTTGTTTTCGTTGAGCGTGGTCAACGCCGCATTGTGGTGAACTATGCGAAACGTCAGCAAGGCCGTCGTGTCTATGCTGCGCAGAGTACACATTTACCGCTGAAAGTGAACATGGCAGGGGTTATCCCGGCTATTTTCGCCTCCAGCATTATCCTGTTCCCGGCCACCATTGCTTCTTGGTTTGGCGGCGGCACAGGATGGAACTGGCTGACAACTATTTCAATGTATTTGCAGCCAGGCCAACCGCTTTATGTGCTACTCTATGCGACTGCAATCATCTTCTTCTGTTTCTTCTATACGGCGTTGGTTTTCAACCCGCGTGAAACAGCAGATAACCTGAAGAAGTCTGGTGCATTTGTACCAGGAATTCGTCCGGGAGAGCAAACGGCGAAGTACATCGATAAAGTGATGACGCGTCTGACGCTGGTCGGTGCGCTCTACATTACTTTCATCTGCCTGATCCCGGAGTTCATGCGTGATGCGATGAAGGTACCGTTCTACTTCGGTGGAACCTCACTGCTTATCGTCGTTGTGGTCATCATGGACTTTATGGCTCAAGTGCAAACTCTGATGATGTCCAGTCAGTACGAGTCTGCATTGAAGAAAGCAAACCTGAAAGGCTATAGCCGCTGATCAGGCGCTTGAGAAGTTACGGAGAGTAAAAATGAAAGTTCGTGCTTCCGTCAAGAAATTATGTCGTAACTGCAAAATCATCCGTCGCGACGGCGTTGTACGCGTGATTTGCAGTGCCGAGCCTAAGCACAAACAGCGCCAGGGCTGATTTTCTCGCATATTTTTCTTGCAAAGTCGGGTTGAGCTGGCTAGATTAGCCAGCCAATCTTTTGTATGTCTGTGCGTTTCCATTTGAGTATCCTGAAAACGGGCTTTTCAGCATGGGGCGCATATATAATTTATAGGAGTGCATAGTGGCCCGTATAGCAGGCATTAACATTCCTGATCAGAAACATGCTGTGATCGCGTTAACTTCGATCTACGGCGTCGGCAAGACTCGCTCCAAGGCCATCTGTGCTGCTGCGGGTATCGCTGAAGATGTTAAGATCAGTGAGCTGTCTGAAGAACAAATCGACACGCTGCGTGACGAAGTTGCCAAATTTGTCGTTGAAGGTGATCTGCGCCGTGAAGTTAGCATGAGCATCAAACGTCTGATGGACCTTGGTTGCTATCGCGGTTTGCGTCATCGTCGTGGTCTGCCAGTGCGCGGTCAGCGTACTAAGACCAACGCCCGTACCCGTAAGGGTCCGCGCAAACCGATCAAGAAATAATCGGGGTGATTGAATAATGGCAAAGGCACCAGTTCGTGCACGTAAGCGTGTAAGAAAACAAGTCTCAGATGGCGTGGCTCATGTCCATGCGTCTTTTAACAACACCATCGTTACCATTACTGACCGTCAGGGTAACGCACTGGGTTGGGCAACAGCCGGTGGTTCCGGCTTCCGTGGTTCTCGTAAATCTACGCCGTTCGCTGCACAGGTTGCTGCTGAGCGTTGCGCAGAGGCCGTGAAAGATTACGGTATTAAGAACCTGGAAGTTATGGTTAAGGGTCCGGGTCCGGGTCGCGAATCTACCATTCGTGCTCTGAACGCCGCAGGTTTCCGCATCACGAACATTACTGATGTGACTCCGATCCCTCACAACGGTTGTCGTCCGCCGAAAAAACGTCGCGTATAACGCACGTTTTTAGGATAGTTGGAGAAAGAAAATGGCAAGATATTTGGGTCCTAAGCTCAAGCTGAGCCGTCGTGAGGGCACAGACTTATTCCTGAAGTCTGGCGTTCGCGCGATTGATTCCAAGTGTAAGATTGAACAAGCCCCTGGCCAGCATGGTGCGCGTAAACCGCGTCTGTCTGACTACGGCGGTCAGTTACGTGAAAAGCAAAAAGTTCGTCGTATCTACGGCGTGCTGGAGCGTCAGTTCCGTAACTATTATAAAGAAGCAGCACGTCTGAAAGGCAACACCGGTGAAAACCTGTTGGCTCTGCTGGAAGGTCGTCTGGACAACGTAGTTTACCGTATGGGCTTTGGCGCTACTCGTGCAGAAGCACGTCAGCTGGTTAGCCATAAATCTATCATGGTAAACGGCCGCGTTGTTAACATCGCTTCTTATCAGGTATCTCCGAATGACGTAGTCAGCATCCGCGAGAAAGCCAAAAAGCAGTCTCGCGTGAAAGCCGCTCTGGAGCTGGCTGAGCAGCGTGAAAAGCCAACCTGGCTGGAAGTTGATGCAACTAAGATGGAAGGTGTGTTCAAGCGTATTCCTGAACGTACCGATCTGTCTGCGGACATTAACGAACACCTGATCGTCGAGCTTTACTCCAAGTAAAGCTTAGTACCAAAGAGAGGACACAATGCAGGGTTCTGTGACAGAGTTTCTAAAACCGCGCCTGGTAGATATCGAGCAATTGAGTTCGACGCACGCCAAGGTGACCCTTGAGCCTTTAGAGCGTGGCTTTGGCCATACTCTTGGTAACGCACTGCGCCGTATTCTGCTGTCATCCATGCCGGGTTGCGCGGTGACCGAGGTTGAGATTGATGGTGTACTTCATGAGTACAGCACCAAAGAGGGCGTACAGGAAGATATCCTGGAAATCCTGCTTAACCTGAAAGGGCTGGCGGTAAGAGTTCAGGGTAAAGATGAAGTCATCATTACTCTGAATAAATCTGGCATTGGCCCTGTGACTGCAGCCGACATCACCCATGATGGTGATGTCGAAATCGTCAAGCCGCAGCACGTGATCTGCCATCTGACCGATGAAAACGCATCTATTAATATGCGCATCAAAGTTCAGCGTGGCCGTGGTTATGTGCCGGCTTCTGCCCGAATTCATTCGGAAGAAGATGAGCGCCCAATCGGCCGTCTGTTGGTCGACGCCTGCTATAGCCCTGTAGACCGTATCGCCTACAATGTTGAAGCTGCGCGTGTAGAACAGCGTACCGACCTGGATAAGCTGGTCATCGAGATGGAAACCAACGGCACTATCGATCCTGAAGAGGCGATTCGTCGTGCGGCTACCATTCTGGCTGAACAACTGGAAGCTTTCGTTGACCTGCGTGACGTACGTCAGCCGGAAGTTAAAGAAGAGAAACCAGAATTCGATCCGATCCTGCTGCGCCCTGTTGACGATCTGGAATTGACTGTCCGCTCTGCTAACTGCCTTAAGGCAGAAGCTATCCACTACATCGGTGATCTGGTACAGCGTACCGAGGTTGAGCTACTTAAAACGCCTAACCTGGGTAAAAAATCTCTTACTGAGATTAAAGACGTGCTGGCTTCACGTGGTCTTTCTCTGGGCATGCGCCTGGAAAATTGGCCGCCGGCAAGCATTGCTGATGAATAACCAGATCGCAGGTTAAGGTTTTACTGAGAAGGATAAGGTCATGCGCCATCGTAAGAGTGGTCGTCAACTGAACCGCAACAGCAGCCATCGTCAGGCTATGTTCCGCAACATGGCCGGCTCTTTGGTTCGTCATGAGATCATCAAGACGACCCTGCCGAAAGCGAAAGAGCTGCGTCGCGTAGTTGAGCCGCTGATTACTCTTGCCAAGACCGACAGCGTAGCTAATCGTCGTCTGGCATTCGCCCGTACTCGTGATAACGAGATCGTGGCAAAACTGTTTAACGAGCTGGGCCCGCGTTTCGCGAGCCGTGCCGGTGGTTACACTCGTATTCTGAAGTGTGGCTTCCGCGCTGGTGACAACGCTCCGATGGCTTACATCGAGCTGGTTGATCGTCCAGAAGCTCAAGCAGAAGCTGCAGCAGAGTAATCTGCTGTATATTAAAGAAACCGGGCCTGGTGCCCGGTTTTTTTATTTCTTTTTTTTAGCCTCGCTTCGCCCCTTCCCGTTCTACGCTATGCTATGAATTTGCAATTTCTCAGGAGCACATCCTATGTGGCTTATCGATCGGCTTGCCGAACAACATATCCGTGAAGCGCAGGAAAAAGGCGAGCTAACAGACTTGCCCGGTGAAGGCGCGCCGCTGGTTCTGGATGATGACAGTCACGTTCCCCCTGAACTGCGCGCAGGTTACCGTCTGTTAAAAAATGCTGGCTACCTGCCCCCGGAGCTGGAGTTACGTCGTGAGGCATTGGAAATAAACGATCTTCTACAGGGGTTGGATCTGGAAGATAGCGCGCGTGAGGGCTATGCCAAACGCCTGCGACTTTTAGAAATAAAGCTCAAACAGGCGGGTATGAGTACGGATTTTCTTTCCGGGGCGTATCATGCAGCCATCAGACAACGTCTTGAGGATAAATAAATGATGTTTCGTCGGAGATTCTAAGGGTCGCGAGGGTGATTTACGCTATATCAGAAAGTGAGCGGGACAAAATAGATGTACATTATCTTGAATTTAAGCCAAAGACATTCTATATACATAACCGACATTTAACGAGGAGATATCATGTCAGTTTACCAGCATAAAAAAGGCAAGATTAAAGACAACGCCGTTGAAGCGCTGCTTCACGATCCGTTATTTAAAATGCGTGTTGAAGTGAATGTCAAAGGAAAGGGTAGCTATCGACGTAAAGATAAACACAACAAAAAAGCGGGGTGGGAGGCCAGTGGTAAAGCGAACTTTACTACTGGCCTTCTGCTTAATGACAGGGCGATCGAGACTCATTCTACAGTCGCGCAATGGCATTCTATTGCTGGCAGCATTACACCTTATTACTTTGTTGTTTAAGCAAATCACGGATTTCCGTTAACAAGGTCTCTTCTGCACTGGGTTTAGCTGCTGGTTTTTCAACTTCTTTCTTCTTGTGCAGTTTATTCATCAGTTTAATCGCGATGAAAATAGCAAAGGCGATGATGATGAAGTCGAAAATATTCTGCAGAAAGATACCGTATTCCATTACTACCGGCGGTGTTTCTCCCTGCGCTGGTTTAAGCACCCATTTAAATTGTTTAAAGTCCACTCCGCCAATCAGCAGTCCCAATGGCGGCATAATGATGTTTGCAACCAGCGATGAGACGATTTTGCCGAAGGCTGCGCCAATGATCACACCAACGGCGAGATCCACCACATTGCCACGCATAGCAAAATCACGGAATTCTTTGAAAAAACTCATAAACAGCTCCTTTCTCTTGCCAAAGCATAAATTCTAACAAACGAATCACACTTTGCCATGGACAATTGACGAAGCGCTGAATTATCACACTGCGAAAACGGGTGAACAGCAGGCAGAGCTGCTGTTCGTTCAATTACAGAAAGAAAGGGCTTGGCTGGAAAAGCCGTTCAACATCAGGTACGTATTTTTTATCGGTAAGAAACATGATGACATGGTCGCCCTGTTCGATACGCAAATTGTTATTAGCGATCATGACATCATCACCGCGCACTATCGCACCAATAATGGTACCGGGTGGCAGTTTGATATCTTCAACCAGGCGGCCGACAACGCGTGAGGTTGTTTCGTCACCATGAGCAATCGCTTCGATCGCTTCGGCGACGCCGCGGCGTAAAGAGGAGACGCTGACAATATCTGCTTTGCGCACATGGCCCAACAGTGCGGAAATCGTAGCCTGCTGCGGAGAGATCGCAATATCGATTACGCTGCCCTGCACCAGATCGACATAGGCGCGCCGCTGGATCAGCACCATGACTTTTTTGGCGCCCATTTTTTTAGCCAGCATCGCCGACATAATATTCGCTTCATCGTCGTTGGTAACGGCGATAAAAAGATCGACCTGATCGATATGCTCTTCGGCCAGCAGCTCCTGATCCGAGGCGTCGCCATAAAAGACGATGGTATCCTGCAACCGCTCCGCCAGTTCCGCCGCGCGCTGCTGACTGCGTTCGATCAATTTTACGCTGTAATTTTTTTCCAACCGTTGCGCGAGGCCATAGCCGATATTGCCTCCGCCGACCAGCATAATGCGCTTATAGGGTTTTTCAAGGCGCTGCATCTCGCTCATTACCGCACGAATATGCTGGCTGGCTGCGATGAAGAAAACTTCATCGCCCGCTTCGACAATGGTTGATCCCTGAGGGCGAATAGGGCGATCCTGGCGGAAAATCGCAGCGACGCGGGTATCGATGTGCGGCATATGCTCGCGCATTATCGACAACGCGTTGCCGATAAGCGGGCCGCCATAATAGGCTTTGACTACCGCCAGGCTAACTTTACCTTCGGCAAAGTTGACCACCTGCAGCGCGCCAGGATATTCAATCAGGCGGTAGATATTGTCTATGACCAGCTGTTCTGGCGAGATTAGATGATCGATCGGCACCGCTTCCGGGATAAACAGCTTTTCTGCATCGCGTATGTAATCTGCAGCCCGAATACGCGCGATACGGTTAGGCGTATTGAATAGCGTATAGGCGACCTGACAGGCGATCATGTTGGTTTCGTCGGAACTGGTTACGGCAACCAGCATATCCGCATCCTGCGCTCCCGCTTCGCGCAGGATGCGTGGATGAGAACCATGTCCCTGCACAACGCGCAGATCAAATTTATCCTGCAGCTGGCGCAGACGCGTCGCATCCGTATCCACTACGGTGATATCGTTATTTTCACCAACCAGGTTTTCAGCCAGCGTGCCGCCAACCTGACCGGCTCCGAGAATGATTATCTTCATCGTTGTTTCAACTTATGGGTTGTCGCAGCGCATGCCACATTATTTTTTTATTAGCTTAGCGTAAAAGAATCCATCGCCGCCCTGAGGGTGCGGAAAACTCTGCAATCCGGCATACGGGCCTTCCGACAAAGGAATATGTTCGGCGTCGGCGTGACGTTCAAGAAACTGCTCAATCTGAATATGGTTCTCTTCCGGCAGTACCGAGCAGGTCGCGTAAACCAACGTACCGCCGGGCTTCAGATGAGGCCAGACAGCATCCAGAATTTCACGCTGTAGCGCTGCTAATTCCGGGATATCGCGATCGCGTCGCAGCCATTTGATATCAGGGTGGCGGCGGATCACGCCAGTCGCGGAGCAGGGGGCATCCAGCAGAATGCGATCGAACTGCACATCGTCGCACCACTGCTGTGGAAAACGGCCATCGCCCTGCTTGACGTCCGCCTGCATATTCAGGCGCTGCAAATTCTCATATACGCGTTTCAGACGCTGCGCATCCACATCGACCGCCATTACGCTGGCTTCAGGCGCGGCCTCAAGTATATGGGTGGTTTTGCCGCCGGGCGCGGCGCACAGATCAAGAATATACTCTCCGTTTTGCGGCTCAAGGTAGGTGACACATCCCTGAGCCGAGGCGTCCTGTACGGTAACCCATCCGCGATCGAAGCCGGGCAGCTGTCCTACCGCCGTCGGGTTTTCCAGCATTAACGCATCAGGATAGAGAGGATGCGGCGTTGCGTTATTGCCGCTCTCCTGTAACAGCGCCAGCCACTGCTCACGCGTATGGTGCTGACGATTCACGCGCAGCCACATTGGCGGCCGCTGATTATTTGCCTCAACGATGTGTTGCCACTGTTCAGGCCATGCCAGCTGCAAACGCTTTAACAGCCAGGCTGGATGCAGAAACCGCTGTGGACCCGCTTCCAGTTCCGGCAGTAAAGTTTCCTGCTGACGCTGGAACTGGCGCAGAACGCCATTAATCAAACCTTTTAACTGCTGGCGCTTTAAAACGGCTGCGCCTTCTACCGTCTCAGCCAAAGCGGCATGAGGAGGAATACGCGTATAGATCAACTGATAAAGGCCGACCATAATCAGGAAATGCAGCGTACGCTGCTTGCCGGTTAAAGGGCGCGACATCAGCTGTTGGATCGCGGTTTCCAGCAGCGGCAAAGTACGTAAAACGCCGAAGCAGATCTCCTGCAATAGTGCGCTGTCTTTATCAGAAAGATTTTTTTGCGCCGCCGGCAGCAGATTACTTAGCGACTGTCCCTGTTCTACCACTCGCTCAAGGGTCTGTGCCGCGAGGCTGCGGAGATTGATCGTTTTTTTCATAGTTGAATCATCAATAAATCAAGCCCGGCGTAATAACCGGGCTTGGGATCAGGCGAGGCGAGTACCGGGCGTAAACCACTCGCGGCGTGAGTTCAGAATATCCTGGGCCGACATCACTTTTTTGCCGGCGGGCTGTAGCATCTGGATATTGAGGATGCCTTCCGCAGTGGCCACCTGGATGCCATGCTTATCCGCCGCGACAATTTCTCCTGGCGCATAAGCGCCCCGCTGCGGCAGCGCTTCCGCCTGCCATACTTTGACCGGCTGTTCTTCAATGCTGAAGTAGCTCACCGGCCAGGGATTGAAGGCGCGAATGCAGCGTTCAAGTTGAACCGCAGAGAGGGACCAGTCGAGACGCGCTTCTTCTTTACTCAGCTTTTCGGCATAGGTAGCGATGGCGTCATCCTGCACCTGAGGTTTAATACTGCCCTTACTTAATCCGGTAAGCGTCGTCAGCAGGCCTTGCGGCCCCAACGCAGCCAGTTTGTCGTACAGAGTAGCGCTGGTATCTGCCGCAGTGATAGGGCAGGTAAGTTTCAACAACATGGCGCCGGTATCAAGACCCGCATCCATCTGCATGATGGTTACGCCAGTTTCGTTGTCGCCAGCCCACAGCGAGCGCTGGATAGGTGCTGCGCCGCGCCAGCGTGGAAGCAATGAGCCATGAACATTAATACAGCCCAGACGAGGCATATCCAGCACCGCCTGTGGCAGAATCAGGCCGTAAGCCACTACCACCATCACGTCAGCCTGCAGATCGGCTACTAACTGTTGGCTTTCCGCCGGACGCAGCGATTTGGGCTGAAATACGGGCAGGTTATGCTGCTGTGCAAGTACCTTTACCGGACTGGGCGTTAGTTTATTACCGCGGCCGGCAGGACGATCGGGCTGAGTGAATACGCCAACTACCTGATGCTCAGACGACAACAGCGCGTCAAGATGACGCGCTGCAAAGTCAGGAGTGCCGGCAAAAATAATCTTCAGAGAATCGGACACGCTATTCCTTAACTATCAGGAAGCACGCGCATTAAGGCGGGCTAGTTTTTCCAGTTTTTGACGAATACGCTGGCGCTTTAACGGAGAGAGATAATCGATAAACAGTTTGCCGACCAGGTGATCCATTTCATGCTGAATACAGATCGCCAGGAGCCCATCGGCCTCCAGTTCGAAAGGTTTCCCTTCACGATCCAATGCGCGAACTTTTACACGTTCAGAGCGGGGTACCAGCGCTCGCTGTTCAGGGATAGACAGGCAGCCTTCTTCAATCCCGGTTTCACCGCTCTCTTCCAGCAGTTCAGGGTTGATCAGCACCAAACGCTCATCACGGTTTTCTGAGACATCGATAACGATGATGCGCTGGTGAATATCTACTTGCGTAGCAGCTAGGCCGATGCCTTCTTCGGCATACATCGTTTCGAACATATCATCTACGATGCGCTGAATATCCGCATTCACTTCCGCTACCGGCTGCGCGACGATGCGAAGGCGATCGTCGGGATAATGTAATACTTGCAAAACTGACATAACTTTCCAGATCTGTGTTCAGAGAAGAAACCATCGTTGCCTCTTATTGTAGACATTTCGCACGTTGATTGACAGCATTGCGGGCAAGGGAAAGCGGGGGCTGGCGCACGCTGAAAAGGAAGATCAAATGACTGCTGCGGAAGTATGGCTGCGCCTGATGGGCGTAAAGGGACTGTGCGGCGACAAAATGCTGCAAGCGGCGCGGACGTTGATTCACGGCGCGCATAGCGATCCGCAAGGGGGTGCCGCCGCAGGACTCGATTCTGCTCAGATTCAGGCTTTTCAAACGATCCCGCATGAGCGGATTGAGCAGGCTTTGCGTTGGCTTGAACTACCGGGACACTATTTAGTGACGGCCGACGATCCTCTGTATCCGCCGCAGCTAAGAGACATCGCGCGTTACCCGGCGGCAATAATGGTTTACGGCGATCCCCATCTGCTGTCGACTTCGCAGCTTGCCGTGATCGGAAGCCGCAACGCCTCCCATTATGGACGTCAGTGGGGAGATTACTTTGCTCAGCATCTCGCCTTAAGCGGCCTCACCATTACCAGCGGGCTGGCGCGCGGCATTGATGCGGTGGCACATCGGGGAGCGCTGGCGGTAAAAGGCAAAACGATCGCGGTGTTGGGCAGCGGTCTGAGCCAGCTTTATCCGACTAATCACAAGCGGCTCGCAGAAGAGATTGTTGCCGCCGGCGGCGCGCTGGTTTCGGAATTCCCTCTCTATACCTTGCCTTATCCTCATAATTTCCCACGACGCAATCGCATTATTAGCGGACTTAGCCTGGGTGTGCTGGTAGTGGAAGCGTCTTTACGAAGCGGATCGCTGGTGACGGCGCGCTACGCACTGGAGCAGAACCGGGATGTTTACGCCTTGCCGGGGCCGCTGGGCAGCCCTGATAGCGAGGGCGGACACTGGCTAATCCAGCAGGGCGCGTTGTTGGTGGCTCATCCGAATAATATCCTTGAGCAGCTCAACAGTTCGCTGTATTGGCTACCGCTTTCTGCACAGAATGGAATTAATTCTTCAGACAATGCTGATGCTCCATTGCCATTTGCCGACGTGTTGGCTAACGTAGGAGATGAGGTTACACCTGTTGACGTCGTCGCTGAACGTGCCGGCCAACCTGTGCCAGCCATCATAGCTAAGCTGCTTGAGCTGGAGTTAGCAGGGTGGATCGCAGCTGTACCCGGCGGCTATGTCCGATTGAGGAGGGCAGGCCATGTTCGACGTACTAATGTACTTGTTTGAAACTTATATCCACAGCGAAGCAGAAATGCGCGTTGATCAGGATAAACTGACGGATGATCTGGCTGATGCCGGGTTCCATCGTGATGATATTTATAATGCGTTGAACTGGTTGGAAAAATTAGCAGACTATCAAGACGGCCTCGTTGCTCCGATACTGTTAACCACCGATCCGCTCTCGATGCGTATTTATACAGAGCAAGAATGTCAGCGTCTTGATGCCAGCTGCCGCGGATTCATTCTGTTCCTTGAGCAAATCCAGGTATTAAATCTGGAAACGCGTGAAATGGTTATTGAACGGGTTATGGCTCTGGATACGCTTGAATTCGATCTGGAAGATCTCAAATGGGTCGTGCTAATGGTGCTGTTCAACATCCCAGGATGTGAAAACGCCTATCAGCAGATGGAAGAGCTACTTTTCGACGTCAATGAAGGAATATTGCACTGAGTTATTTAACAGTGACATATCGCAATGAGTAAACCAGCACTTTTCACAGTGCGAAAACATGAATCCTGCCCCACCTGTGGGGCAGATCTCGTTATTCGCTCCGGGAAGCACGGTCCTTTTCTTGGTTGTTCGCATTATCCAGAGTGTGATTATATTCGTCCGCTGAAAAACCAATCGGATGGGCATATCATTAAAGTCCTGGAAGGACAGCAATGTCCGCGCTGTCAGGCCGATCTGGTATTACGCCAGGGGCGGTACGGCATGTTTATCGGCTGTAGCCGATATCCTGAATGCGACCACACAGAAATGATCGATCGTCCGGATGAAACCAGCATTAGCTGTCCGCAGTGTCAGCAAGGACACCTGGTCCAGCGCCGTTCACGTTTCGGCAAAACCTTTCACGCCTGCGATCGCTATCCAGATTGCCAGTTTGCAGTGAATTTCACGCCAAAAGAGGGAACGTGCGCCTTTTGCCATTTTCCCTTATTAATTGAGAAAAAGACCGCTCACGGTTTAAAACGCTTTTGCGCCAGTAAAGCCTGCGGCAAACCCGTTAGTGCAGGAAACAGCAGTGAATAAAGAACCTATGCCCGGAAATCTTGATTGGTGCGTTGCACAACTTCAGCAGCAAGCTGTGATCGCTTATCCAACCGAAGCAGTATTTGGCCTGGGTTGCGACCCGGATAGTGAACAAGCGGTCATGCAGCTGCTGGCGTTTAAGCAGCGTCCGGTTGAAAAAGGGCTGATTTTGATCGCTGCGGATTATCAGCAGCTGGAACCTTATATCGCCGACCGGGAACTTTCGGTGGAACAGCGCGAAAGAATGTTTGCTACCTGGCCAGGCCCGGTCACCTGGGTTTTGCCTGCGCCGTCGCAAACGCCGCGCTGGTTAACGGGGCGTTTTGATTCTTTAGCGGTACGCGTTAGCGATCACCCTCTGGTGCAGCAACTCTGCCGGGCATTTGGCAAACCGCTGGTTTCTACCAGCGCTAACCTGAGCGGCCAGCCGCCTTGCCGTAACGTTAAGGAAGTACTGCAGCAGTTTGGCGAGCAATTTCCGGTGTTGCAGGGCGAAACTGGCGGTCGTATTAATCCTTCTGAAATTCGCGATATTATCAGCGGCGACATTATTCGCCAGGGATAAGCTATGGATAATTTCGTTGTTATCGGCCATCCAATTGCTCACAGCAAATCACCGTTGATTCATCGCTGCTTTGCTGAGCAAACAGGTATTGAACATCGTTATGGCACGCTATTAGCGCCTCTTGATGGCTTTACCCAATGCGTTCGACATTTTCTGGAGCTGGGAGGGAAAGGCGCCAACGTAACGCTGCCTTTTAAACAGCAGGCATATGAGCTGGCGGACGAATTAACGGAGCGGGCTGCGTTAGCTGGCGCCGTCAATACGTTACACAAACGTCAGGATGGCAGTCTGTTGGGCGATAACACCGACGGCATAGGCCTGCTCAGCGATCTGCAGAGGCTTTCGCTTATCAGGCCGAACGACAGGATACTGCTGATTGGCGCCGGCGGCGCGGCGCGCGGGGTGATCCTGCCTTTGCTTTCTCTTGGTTGCGCATTAACGGTAACTAACCGCACGCCAGAGCGGGCTAGCGAACTTGCCCGGGCGTTTGCTCATACGGGTGAAATTACAGCTTTATCGTTGGCGGCGTTGACGAATGAACGTTTTGACTTGGTTATCAACGCGACTTCAAGCGGCGTAAGCGGAGATATCCCTGCCATTCCAGCTTCTTTAATCAGTGCCGATACGCGTTGCTACGATATGTTCTATCAACATGGACCTACGCCTTTTTTACGCTGGTGTCAGCATTCTGGCGCGACGGCAATGGCGGATGGACTTGGCATGCTGGTGGGACAGGCGGCGCACGCTTTCTTGCTTTGGCATGGTGTTCTGCCTGACGTAACGCCGGTAATCAGCCGTTTGCAGCAGGAATTGGCGAAGTGAATCAGGCGATACAGTTTCCTGACAGAGAAAACTGGGATGAGGCGCAGCAGGCAATCTGTTTTCCTGCGATGGTTAACGGCTTTCAGCTTACCTGTGCGATTACAGTGAAAGAACTACGCCAGCGGTTCCTGGAGGAAGGGGAACCGCTGGAAATCTTTCGTCGTCACCGCTGGGATTTGGAGGATCAGGCGCAAAGTCTGATTGAAGACCAACAGGAAGATAGTCAGGGCTGGGTTTGGCTCTCCTGAGCCAGATAATCATCTTTCCAGCGGACGTAATTGTTGGCCGAGTAGCGCAGCCCTTCAAGCTCTTTCTCATTAAGAGGGCGAATCTGTTTCACCGGGCTGCCAAGATAGAGGTAACCTTTTTCCAGACGCTTCCCGGGCGGCACCAGGCTGCCAGCGCCAATCATTACATCATCTTCTACTATAACCCCATCGAGCAGAATAGAACCCATCCCCACCAGTACGCGGTTGCCTATCGTGCAGCCATGCAGCATGGCTTTATGCCCGACAGTCACCTCTTCGCCGATAATCAGCGGGAAGCCATCTGGCTGACTGGCTGATTTATGGGTGACATGAAGAACGCTGCCGTCCTGAATGTTGCTGCGTTTGCCAATCACGACTTTATTTACGTCGCCGCGTATCGCAACCAGCGGCCAGACGCTGACATCATCCCCCAGCGTCACGTCGCCGATCACTACGCTGGTGGCATCAACCATGACCCGCTCACCCGTGTGCGGAAAAGTTTGTTTAAATGGGCGTAAAACTGCAGACATACTCATTCTCCTTAATAAGGGTTAGGGCAGCGTAGCGGAAATCTCCCCTCACTATCTTTGATATTGTGCGGCAATTTTCATCGGATCGCATAAGATCGCAGCGAAAAGAACGAAAAGTCAGCAACCAGAAAAAAAGATCCAAAAAAGGCTTGTGCATCCGATTCGGATCCCTATAATGCGCCTCCATCGACACGGCACAACGGCTTACGCCACGCGGTGTTGAGCGGTTCAGCGAAGCCTGAATCGCCGGAGAAAAACTTCTGAAAAAGGGGTTGACTCTGAAAGAGGAAAGCGTAATATACGCCACC
>NZ_JANION010000077.1:0-33194 GCF_024610815.1 Mixta sp. | reverse complement strand
GATTATTTTATTTTCATCGCTGCCATCCATGAAAATGTCTATTACTTTCACTTTTTCCAGTGCGGACTCGTTAGGGAAATACCGGAAGCCTAATTGCGGAGTATTTATTGTAGCCTCATCGTTCCACTCTGCTTTCCAGTACGCCTGGAGAGTGCCCCCCTTCAAAGCCGTAACAGCCTGCGCCTGATAGCTAAAGGATAACAAACTCACTATTAAAATGAATAATGACATTAAACCGGGCTTACTGTTCATCTGCTTCCATCCACATAGCAAGAGGTGATAGTGATATTAAATTTAGATATGCCTTCTTTTTTTAGAATGTTTTTTATTTTTTTATACATGATAACGCTGTTTGTGACTTTGTCGATTAGCCGTTCTGTTCCCGGCAGAAGGCATCCCTGAGTGTCTCCAGGCGTATTGCCTGGATGAATAAGTATCGCTCTGCTTGATGGCACCTTAGCATTAAATAGTTTTGGTACAGGGTTATGAACAGCAAATTTATTACTGGCATGCCAAACAAGACTGTAATGGCCTTCTGGAATTCTTTTGTTTAAATTTGGCGTTTCGGTATCGGGTCCCGGACATTCCAGGAAGTAGCCTTTAATTTCCGTTCCGGGGATGTTGAATTCGCTAATTGTGGATAAAGCCGTCTGCCATTTTCTCTGGATAAAAATCGTGTATGCCAAGAAATAACCTCCTGTTATTTAGTCCAATATCCCTTTGAGCCGCCAGCAGCTTTTTAACAGGGAGAGATATTTAGCATGTCGTCGGAGGCGGTTGAACGCCATAGCATTTTACACAATCATTTATTAACAGGGATAGAATGACGTAAGGAGGGAGATAACGTAAAAGCAATCAATGCATTAAGCCGTAATAAAGCGTTGAGTGATTAACGTAATGTCTTACCGGAATCAATAATACTCGCCCGTGCTTTAATTAATAGCCATTCTGGTTTATGGAGAAAAGAAAGCGCACGACATCAGCTTAAATAAAACCGTCGACGGCAGTGCGCTTTTTTAATCTAAGGGATTACTCCGCCAGGAACAGCTCCAGCAGCGAGTTTAAAAACAGCTTTCCTTTTTCGGTCACCTGCCAGGTTTCCGCCGTCTCTGTCAGATAGCCTTTCGCCAGCGCCGTATCGATCTGCGGGCGAATCAGTGCCTCATCCAGGCCGGTATAGCGGCTGAAGTCGCTTCTCGGCGCGGGTTCCAGCAGGCGGAAGCGGTTCATAAAGAACTCGAATGGTTTCTCCTCGTCCGCCACTTCATACTGCCTGTCCAGATAGTCGCCCGCCATAAAGCCGCGCGGATGGCGCGTTTTCACCGTGCGGACGATGCGTCCGTCCGGCTGGGTCAGCTTGCCGTGCGCGCCGCAGCCAATGCCGAGATAGTCGCCGAAGCGCCAGTAGTTCAGATTATGCTCGCAGCGATAGCCGGGCTTCGCGTAGGCGGAGGTCTCATACTGCTGATAGCCGGCGGCGGTCAGCAGCTGGTGGCCCTGCTCGAAAATATCCCACAGCGCGTCGTCATCCGGCAGCACCGGCGGGCGCGACGCGAACAGCGTATTCGGTTCGATGGTTAGCTGATACCAGGAGAGATGCGGCGGATTGAGCGCAATCGCCTGGCGCAGGTCGTCCAGCGCCTCGGTCAGCGACTGGTCAGGCAGGCCGTGCATCAGATCGAGGTTAAAGCTGCGCAGGCCTAGCCCGGCGGCCAGGTGCGCGGCGCGCTTCGCCTCTTCCGGGCCGTGAATGCGCCCAAGACGCTGGAGCTTCAGCGGACTGAAGCTCTGCACGCCGATAGAGATGCGATTTACGCCCGCTGCCTGATAGGCGCTGAAGCGATCGGCCTCCACCGTGCCGGGGTTGGCCTCCATGGTGATTTCTGCCCCGGCCGCCAACGGCAGACGCGCGCGCACGCCGTCCAGCAGCTGATGCATCGCGCGGCTGCTCAGCAGGCTGGGCGTGCCGCCGCCGATAAAAATCGTGGCGACTTCCCGTCCGCTGGTCAGCGGCAGATCGCGATCCAGATCGGCCAGCAGGTGCGCAACATACTCTTCGTGCGGCACCTCACCTTTTAACGCGTGCGAATTGAAATCGCAGTAGGGGCATTTCTGCACGCACCACGGAATATGGATATAGAGGCTGAGCGGCGGAAGATTAGCCATTGCGCATCGCTTCCAGCAGCAGCGCCAGCGCTTTGCCGCGATGGGAAACGGCCTGTTTCTCCGCTTTGCTCAGCTCGGCGGCGGTTTTGCCCAGCGACGGCACGAAGAACACCGGATCGTAGCCGAAGCCGCCTTTGCCCGCAGGCGCGCGTGCGATCTCGCCGCCCCAGCTGCCGTGGCATACCAGCGGCGTCGGGTCGGCGGCATGGCGCAGATAAACCAGCACGCAGTGGAACTGTGCCTGGCGCTGGCCATCCGCGACATCCTGCATCGCTTCCAACAGCTTTTGCAGGTTCTCGTCGTCGCTGGCCTCCTCGCCGGCGTAGCGGGCGGAATAAATGCCCGGCGCGCCGCCGAGCGCATCCACCGCCAGCCCGGAATCATCGGCGATAGCGGGAAGGCCGGTGATCCCGGCGGCATGGCGCGCCTTCAGAATGGCGTTTTCAATAAAGGTCAGGCCGGTCTCTTCGGCGGAGACCACGCCCAGCTCGGTTTGCGCCACAATATCCAGCCCGAAATCAGCCAGCAGATCGGCCATTTCACGCACTTTGCCGGGGTTACCGGTGGCGAGGACAACTTTTTGCATATCAGTTCCAGAAACGTTTACTACGAAAAACAATTACAGCTGCGCCCAGCCGGGAATGAAATCCATGCCCAGGAAGTTCAGCATATAGAGGATCAGAATCACCACCATTGCGGAGAAGTCGATGCCGCCCATCGCCGGCAGGAAACGACGCACCGGCGCCATCAGCGGCTCGGTCAGCTGAATCAGCACGTAGTCCACCGGGTTGCGGCCCTGGCTTATCCAGCTCATCAGCGAGCGCACGATAATTACCCAGAACACCAGCACGCCCGCTGCTTTCACCAGCGACACCAGACCGAAATAGAGGAAGATCGGATCGAACAGGAAAATGCGGCTTTGCAGCGCAAAGACCAGCGTGAACATCAGCACGCTCAGCACCCAGGCCAGCAGCAGCGAGGCGGTATCCAGCGGCCCGATAGAGGGGATCACGCGGCGCAGCGGCTTCACCACCGGCTGGGTGATTTTGACCACGAACTGGGAAAACGGGTTGTAGAAATCGCATCTCGCCCACTGCATCCAGATGCGCAGCAGCAGCACTTTTACATACAGGTTAAGCAGCGTCGATACCAAAAAAGTCAACGTCAGCATGAGGTTCCTCAATTATTGTTGTGGGTGGTGGCGCCGTAATCGCGCGCGCCGAAAATGGCGGTGCCGATACGGACCATGGTACTGCCTGCCGCGATAGCGGCTTCCATATCGTCGCTCATTCCCAGAGAAAGTGTATCGACGGATGGGTAATGCTTTTTCAACGACGCCAGCGCGTCCGCCATGCGCTGACAAACCGCAAGCTGACGCTCATAGCTTTTTTCCGGCACCGGAATCGCCATCAGTCCACGCAGCCGCAGACGCGGCAACGCCGCCACCGCCTGCGCCAGCTCCGGCAGCGCCTCCAGCATAATGCCAGATTTGCTGTTTTCGTCACTGATGTTTATCTGAATTAACACATTCAGCGGCGGCAGATGGGCAGGGCGCTGATCGTTCAGGCGCGTCGCGATGCGCAGCCTGTCGATGGTATGGCACCAAGCGAAATGTTCGGCCACCAGACGGCTTTTGTTCGACTGGAGCGGCCCGATAAAGTGCCATTCCGGCGACAGGGCGTCGCCCAACGCCGCGATCTTATCCACCCCTTCCTGGACGTAGTTCTCGCCGAAGGCGCGCTGTCCCGCCGCCAGCGCTTCTGCGACATCGCTCGCAGGTTTGGTTTTACTGACGGCAAGCAGCGTAATTTCTTGCGGATCGCGGCCGCAACTCGCCGCCGCCGCCGCGATGCGCTGACGAACTTGCTGTAAGTTGTGCTGAATAGAAGTCATAGTCAGGAGAATGTCATGGATGTGGAGGAAATCGTGGCCCTTAGTGTAAAGCATAATGCGGCCGATCTGCACCTTTGTAGCGGACATTTGCCGCACTGGCGCCGTCACGGGGTGCTGGAGCCGATGTCCGATTTCCCGCCCATAGCGTCGGCGCAGCTTGAAGCGCTGGCGCAGCGCTGGCTGGACGCGCCGCAGCAGCGCTGCCTCGCCGCCGATGGCCATATCGATTTCGCGATGACCTCTGGCGGCCAGCGGCTGCGCGCCAATCTGTTCCGGCAGCGGATGGGCATGTCGCTGGCGCTGCGTCTTATCGCTGATAAGTGCCCGTCGCTGGAGGATCTGCGGCTGCCCGCCAGCGTGCCGCCGCTGCTGGCGCAGCAGGATGGTCTGATCCTGATTACCGGCGCGACCGGCAGCGGCAAATCGACCACGCTGGCTTCGATGGTCGATGAGCTGAATCAGCACCAGGCGCGCCATATCATCACGCTGGAAGATCCGGTGGAGTTTATTCATGTCAGCCGTCGCGCGTTAATCCAGCAGCGGCAGATCGGCCTGCATTGCAGCAGCTTTCAGCAGGGGCTGCGCGCGGCGCTGCGGGAAGATCCCGATGTGATTCTGTTGGGGGAGCTGCGCGATCTCGACACTATCTCGCTGGCGTTAACGGCGGCGGAAACCGGTCATCTGGTACTGGCGACGCTGCATACGCGCGGCGCGGCGCAAGCGGTGGATCGCCTGATCGACGTCTTTCCAGCCGAGCAGAAGAATTTGGTGCGTAGCCAACTGGCGGGCAGTCTGAAGGCGATTATCGCCCAGCGGCTGACGGCGGCTAAAGAGGCAGGGCGCATCGGCCTGTATGAAGTGCTGATCAATACGCCCGCCGTTGCCAGCCTGATACGCGAAGGAAAAACGCATCAGATCGGCGGACTGCTGCAAACCGGCATGCAGTCAGGCATGCAGACGTTTGAACAGAGCCTGCGGCAGCGAGAGCGGCAGGGGCTGATCGCTACGCCGTCAGATTCTCAAACCAGCTTTCCAGAATAATCACCGCCGACAGCGAATCGACGCTGCCCTTGGTCAACGCCTTATAGCCGCCGCGCGAGAAAAGATCGGCGCGCGCCTCCACGGTGCTGAGACGCTCGTCGTGCAAATCAACCTGCACGCCGAAACGGCCATGCAGGCGATTGGCGAACTTGCGCGCTCTGGCGGTCAGCGGCTGTTCGGTGCCGTCCATATTTAACGGCAGCCCGACAATCACGCGGTCGGGCTGCCACTCTTTCAGCAGGCGCTCAATCTGCTCCCAATTGGGGACGCCGTCCTGCGCTTTCAGCGCGTTCAGCGGACGTGCGGTGCCGGTAAGCTGCTGGCCGACGGCGACGCCGATGCTCTTGGTGCCAAAATCAAACGCCAGAAGGGTCATGCTGCTCATCAGGCGTGGCCAGCCTCGCTGGTGATGTTATGGATATCGACGCCGATGCTTTTCGCCGCTTCGCGCCAGCGCTCGGCTATCGGCGTATGGAACAGAATATTGCTGTCAGCCGGGGTAGTGAGCCAGGCGTTTTCCAGCAGCTCGCCTTCCAGCTGATCCTTCTCCCACGCGCAGTAGCCCAGGGCAACCAGCACATGCTCCGGCTGCTCTGCGGTGCCAAGCGATTCCAGTACGTCGCGCGAGGTGGTAATCACCGTGTTATCGGAGATGCGGATGCTCGATGCGAAAGTGCGCTGGGCGGAATGCAGAATAAAGCCGCGATCTTCCGCCAGCGGGCCGCCGGAAAAGACGGGCTTATCCAGCTTGATCTGCGGGTCGCGCGGCGAGGGCGCGATTTTCAGCTTGGTCAGAATGCTTTCAACCGTCAGGTTTTCCATCGGCTTGTTGATGATAATCCCCATGGCGCCGTCCTGATTATGCTCACAGACGTAAACCACCGAACGTTTAAAGAACGGGTCCAGGAGAGCGGGCATCGCAATCAAAAAATGGTGCTGTAAATTCATTCTCACTCGTTCTGAATACGGGTTAAAAGCTAACGGCGTATCACCGAAGAGACAATTAACGGGTTAAGACGGGGCCGCAGCCCCGTTCAGCGTCACGCCAGGCGCTTCTCGATCGCATCCATCAACATACCGGTGATGGAGACCGGGAAGGCGGCTTCAATTTCACGAATGCAGGTCGGGCTGGTGACGTTGATTTCAGTCAGCTTGTCGCCAATGATATCCAGCCCAACGAAAATCAGTCCTTTCTCTTTCAGCGTCGGTCCAACGCGGCGCGCGATTTCCCAGTCGCTTTCGCTCAGAGGGCGCGCTTCGCCGCGGCCGCCGGCGGCCAGGTTGCCGCGCGTCTCGCCTGATTGCGGAATACGCGCCAGGCAATAAGGCACCGGCTCGCCGTCCACTACCAGCACGCGCTTATCGCCCTCTTTAATCGCCGGCAGATAGTTCTGCGCCATGCAGAAGAAGCTGCCGTGATTGGTCAGGGTTTCGATAATTACTCCCACGTTCGGATCGTCCTGCTTCACGCGGAAGATAGAGGAGCCGCCCATGCCGTCCAGCGGTTTCAGAATAATATCGCCGTGCTGGCTCCAGAAATCACGAATGCGTTTCGCGTTGCGCGTCACCAGCGTATCGGGCGTCAGTTCAGCGAACCAGGCGGTGAACAGCTTTTCGTTACAGTCGCGCAGGCTCTGCGGTTTGTTGACGATCAGCACGCCCTGTTCTTCCGCACGCTCCAGCATATAGGTTGCGTAAATAAATTCTGTGTCGAAAGGCGGATCTTTGCGCATCAGAATCACGTTCAGATCGGAGAGCGGAATATCCTGCTCGCTGCCGAACGTAAACCATTTGTCGTAGTTCTGCTCGACGCTCAGCGTGCGGGTGCGGCCATAGGCTACGCCGCCGCGCAAATAGAGATCGTTCATCTCCATATAGTGAATTTCATAACCGCGGCGCTGTGCTTCCAGCAGCATTGCAAAGCTGGAGTCTTTTTTAATGTTGATCGTCGTAATAGGGTCCATGACGATGCCAAGCTTAATCATTCTGTTCTCCTCGATCGGGCGGTCGGTATGCCGCTTGCCGCAGGTTGGCATAAATTCGGTTTACAGGCTTAACGCAATGGGCCGCCTGTTTAGCTTAACCCAGATCGCCAAATCTCACCTGAAGCGCTGTAATGGCGGTCAGCGCGGTGGTTTCCGTACGCAATACGCGCGGTCCCAGCAGGATATCGGTAAAACCATGGCGTCCGGTCATCGCGATCTCGTCGGCGGACAGGCCGCCCTCCGGGCCGATCAGCAGGCGCACCCGCTCAACCGGCTGCGGCAGCGTATTGATGCTGTGCTGCGCGCGCGGATGGAGATTTAGCTTCAGGCCGTTCTCCTGTTCCGCGCACCAGGCTTCCAGCGTCATCGCCTCGCGTATCTCCGGCACGCTGTTGCGGCCGCACTGTTCGCAGGCAGCAATGGCGATTTTGCGCCATTGCTGAATCTTTTTCGCCTGTCTTTCGGCGTCCAGCTTTACGCCACAGCGTTCAGAAAACAAGGGGGTAATCACATTTACACCCAGTTCGATCGATTTCTGGATGGTGAATTCCATTTTTTCGCCGCGCGACATCACCTGACCCAGGTGCAGATGAAGCGGGGATTCGCGGCTCTCCGCGCGGCTCTGCATGATTTTTACCGTTACGCTGCGCTTATCGACGCGCAGAATTTCGGCGTCAAAAACCAGATTACTGCCATCGAACAGCTCCAGCGCCTGGCCGCTGCTCATGCGCAGCACGCGGCCGACGTGGCCAGCGGCATCTTCGCTAAGGGCGATATCAGCGCCGACCGTTAAGGTTTCCGGGTGGTAAATGCGGGGTATACGCATGTCGTTCCTGATAATAACAGGCCGCGCAGCCGCGCGGCGTAAGCGATTCGGCGTAACGGACGCGTCGGATAATGCGCCCGCTGCGCGGTGGTTTTTAGTGTAGGGCAGCGCTTTTAGCGCTGGCAAGCGCGCGCGACATACGGGTTGTGATTACCCTGAATGCTGGCGATGCGGCTGTCCCGTTTACACTCCCAGTCGCTGACTGGATACTGCTTATCCCACACTTCAAACAGCTGCGTTTGCTGGCGCGACAGGCGCAGCTGGTAGCGATCGCGCATATAGAAGTAGGTGCGGGCGATAATGCCCCGCGCGCGGGCAGGCGGCTCCGCCAGCTTGTTTTTGAAGTCGATTTTCATTTCGCACTGGCCATACTGGCGCTCGCTGCCGTTCCACTGGCTGTAGAGAAAGTTGCCGCGATCGCCGTTCACTTCGCCGATAGCGGGCTGCAGGTTATGCAGATCAGATTCGATCTGGCGATAGCCCTCATCTTTGGCGCAGTTTTTACGACCGCCATCCTGCCAGCACTGGCGCTGATGGCCGAACTGCCAGGCGGGCACCACATGCTCCCATTCAATACGGCTGGCGCGGTTGGCGTTTTTACGTACCTGATAGCCGCAGGAGGCGAGCTCGGGCAACCCTTTTTTTCCCTGCCAGTTGATTTTACAGCCGCAGTAAAACGTGCCCGGCGCATCGACGTTGATTTCAGCGGATACCTTCTTCGCCTGCTGAAAGTTATTCTGATGATAAGTTTGACCGCTCAGGCTGTGGGCGGCCAGCGGGGCGATCAGCGCGGTAAACGCAACGGTAAAGAGAAATTTGCGAGACATATTCCATTTTTGCAGCTGATGAAAAAGAGCGCGCAGCGTACCAGATTGCGCCGTTTGTCGGAATGGGAAAGCGTCACGGAAAGCAAGCGCCATGCGTCTTTAAACGGGCCGCGCGGGGAAAACGCGGCGGAGAATTAATCGGCGGCGGGCTGATAGTCGCCAGGCTGCAACCGCTCGCCGCAGCGAACGCAGCGATATTCCGTTTCGCCGCGCAATACGCGGTTATGGCGGCGCACGGTCAGATGATGCTGCTGACAGCGGCAGCGCCAGGGAAACGTTTTCCCCTGTACCGACGCGACCTCAAACTGATGGGTGCGGCGCGCCGGCACCTCCAGAATGGTCTCCATCATCCATTTCCACTCTTTGCCGTGCGGCGCCACACGGCCGAAGCGACGCCAGACCAGCAGGTGCGCCAGCTCATGCGGCACCACTTCATCAATAAATGCCTGCTGGTTTTCCAGCAGCAGCACCGGATTCAGGCGAATCTCCCAGCTTTGCAGCCAGGCGGTGCCCGCAGCAGTGCCGCGCTGCTGCCAGTTCAGCCCAGGCTCAGGATAGTCGCTGCCGAGGCGCTGATTGGCCTGTTGCAGCTTGTCACGCAGCGAGCGCATGATGGCCTGCTGCAAGGCGATAGGAAGTCGGACAGGTTTCATAAGGCGCAAGCATACGGCGCGGCACGCGGGAAAACAATGGGCGTTAACGGGGCGAAAAAAAAGGGGCCGCAGCATGCGGCCCCTCTGATGCAACGCGTGGTTATCAGTCGTGCGAACCGATATCGCGCAGTTTCTTGCCTGACATCAGGTTACGCTCGATGTGCTCCAGCGAGACGTTTTTCGTCTCCGGGATCAGCATCACGGTAAGGATGATGAACAGAATATTCAGGCCCGCGTATACCCAGAAGGTGTTGGCGTTGCCCAGCGTGTTCAGCATCGTCAGGAAGGTCGCGCCGACAATCATGTTGGCGATCCAGTTGGTGGTGGTAGAGACGGTAATACCGAAATCGCGGCCTTTCAGCGGCTGAATTTCAGAGCACAGCACCCAAATCAGCGGACCGGCGCTCATGGCGAAGCCGATGATAAACATCAGCAGCATGGCGATAGCGAAATACTGCGCGCCCTGCGATTCGATGCCGATGTGCAGCATGGTGCCCAGTACGCCCATACCGGCCGCCATCACCAGGAAGCCCAGCGTCAGGGTCGGCTTACGGCCCCAGCGATCCACCAGACCGATCGCGATAAAGGTCGCCAGTACGTTGATCAGGCCGACAATCACCGTGCCCCACATCTGCTCTTTGGTGTCGCTGAAGCCAGCGATTTCAAAGATTTTCGGCGCGTAGTACATAATGACGTTCATACCGGTGAACTGCTGCATCACCTGTAGCAGAATGCCGAGGAACACCGCGCGACGGAAGTTGCTGTTGCTGCGGAACAGGCTCCAACCGGACTGTTTGATCTTCAGGCTCTCGCGAATTTCATCCAGCTCGCGTTTCGCCTGCTCGCTGGTGTCACGCAGGCGATCCAGCACGCGCTGCGCGTCGCGGAAATGGCCCTTCGCCGCCAGCCAGCGCGGGCTGTTGGGCAGGAAAAAGACGCCGACCAGCAGCAGCACCGCCGGGAGGGTGATGACGCCCAGCATCCAGCGCCAGTTGCCGGTGTAGCTGAACGCGGTATCGGAGAGATAGGCGCCCAGAATACCGATGGTGATCATCAGCTGATAAAGCGAAATCATGCTGCCGCGAATTTTTTCCGGCGCGATTTCAGACAGGTAAAGCGGCGCGGTATAGGAGGCGACGCCTACGGCCAGGCCAAGCACCACGCGCGCGGCGATCAGCATTTCCGGGTTCGGCGCCATCGCCGACCAGAGCGACCCGATAACAAACAGGACCGCGCCAGCCATCAGGCTCTTTTTACGGCCAAGACGGGAGGACATCCAACCGCTGCCGATCGCGCCAATCGCGGCGCCAAACATCATGGAGCTGACAATCCACTCCTGTTGATGGCTGGTGACGTTAAAATCCTTAGCGATAAAGGGCAGGGCGCCGGCGATAACGCCGATATCCAGACCAAACAGCAGACCGGCAAGGGCTGCAAGAAAGCAGACAAATAAGGTCATGACCTTATTTGAGGTTCTGCTTTTGTGGGTATTACCAGGCATAGTGCCTCCGAATAGTATCTCTCATTGTAGTTATCGATGTTAAGAAACCTGAGCAGAGCAAAAAGTGAGACGGATCACAGAGGTGTAATCGGTTACACACGCCGGAACCCTGAAAACCAGCATTTATCACCAGGCTCAGATTACATAACCAGTAAGGTATAGCACCTGTTAAGTTTCTGACACGCCAGTGTTAACCGGCTATCAGACGACGCTGAAAATAACGCATTTTCCGGCAAAATACATCCGCGATTAATTCCTAAATGGCAGAAATATAAGGCCTTTCAATTTGTAAGCGTTATCATGCCAGCGGTAAGCACAGGCAACGAAAAGTGTAGCTGGTGAAAGCGAAAAACGAGGGACAAAAAAGGGGCACAATGTGCCCCTTGAGAGTATTACGCCGCTCTGAGCAGAGCAGCGAAAGGTATTACAGACCGGCCGCGTCGCGCAGCAGCTGCGCTTTGTCGGTTTTTTCCCACGGGAAATGCTCACGACCGAAGTGGCCATAGGCTGCCGTTTCACGATAGATCGGCTGCAGCAGATCCAGCATCTGAATCAGACCGTAAGGACGCAGATCGAAGAACTCGCGCACCAGCAGCGTCAGCTGCTCGGTCGGGATTTTTTCGGTGCCGAAAGTTTCCACCATGATGGAGGTCGGCTCCGCCACGCCGATGGCGTAGGAAACCTGGATCTCACAACGATCCGCCAGGCCCGCCGCCACGATGTTTTTCGCTACGTAGCGCGCCGCGTAGGCCGCTGAACGGTCCACTTTAGACGGGTCTTTGCCGGAGAAAGCGCCGCCGCCGTGACGCGCCATGCCGCCGTAGGTGTCAACAATGATCTTACGACCGGTCAGGCCGCAGTCGCCCATCGGGCCGCCGATAACGAAACGGCCGGTCGGGTTGATGAAATATTTGGTGCTGGCGTTCAGCCACTCGGTCGGCAGAACCGGCTTAATGATCTCCTCCATTACCGCTTCCTGCAGCGCGGACTGGGAAATCTCTTCTGAATGCTGAGTGGAGAGCACCACCGCGTCGATGCCGACGATTTTGCCGCCGTCATACTGGAAGGTTACCTGGCTTTTCGCGTCCGGGCGCAGCCACGGCAGCGCGCCGTTTTTACGCACTTCAGACTGACGCTGCACCAGACGGTGCGCGTAGGTGACCGGCGCCGGCATCAGCACGTCGGTTTCGTTGGTGGCGTAGCCGAACATCAGGCCCTGATCGCCCGCGCCCTGTTCCAGCGGATCGGTACGGTCAACGCCCTGGTTGATATCGGGAGACTGCTTGCCGATGGCGCTCAGTACGGCGCAGGAGTTGGCGTCAAAGCCCATATCAGAGTGAACATAGCCGATGTCGCGCACGGTCTGGCGAGTGATCTCTTCGATATCCACCCAGGCGCTGGTGGTGATTTCACCGCCGACCAGCACCATGCCTGTTTTTACATAGGTTTCACAGGCGACGCGTGCTTTAGGGTCCTGAGCGAGGATCGCGTCAAGAACGGCGTCCGAAATCTGATCAGCGATTTTATCGGGATGTCCCTCTGATACGGACTCGGAGGTAAAAAGGTGTTTAGCCATTTTATTCTTTACCTTACTAAAACGGTTTAATGAAAACTGCCTGGTGCAGGAGAAATGCTCCGCCTGACCCGACGCCCCTTCAGGCAAAGCCGTGAGCAGTACAGGAGTTAACCAGTTTAGATGGATTAACATCTGGACGTCTATTTTAGGTTACTCCCTAAGCGAATTGCCAGCCCTTTTTCTTCTTGAGCATTTTCTGAGTATCGGCAACCGGCAAAATTTCCTGACGGCAATTGCAGGTTACATAATTTGTTTTTGCATTTTGCCCCACGCAGCGGTATAAAACGCGGCTGCTGTTTTCAGCGAAAAAAGGGCGCCTCGCGTCCGGCCCGTCAGATTTCAGATCTGATTTTCACCCTCAGGCCTTTTTTCCACATGCCCGGCATGTGTGGAGGTGATACGAGTAATGAACCAGGTTTTCATCCTTTCTTCCGGTTCGCTCCGCTGCGCTAACGTGCGGTCGACTCTTTCCGTTCGCTCCTCCGCCAGCCTCTTCTGCCGAAGTTTTCTCTGTTTCGGTAATCAACACGACACGAGCGCAGGCTAACTTGCTACAGTTTTGACAGGGAGCCTTCAGCATGGCTGAGGGCGTGCTGTGCTTTTTTTCTCCCGCAACACGGAGTTCGGCGACGTGTTTTACACTGAATCTATGCAGCAGGCGGCTGAGGCGACAGTTCAGCATTTTATGCTGGCAGCCAGGCCAAAGCGTGGCTTGTTCTGGCAGCGCCAAACTGCGATAGTTTTTAATTATTCTGCAACACTGGTTAACGTTGAGGTTCGCGATGTCTGACGACATAAAGAATATCAAGGGTTCGTCAGCAGGCGAACAGGGTGGACTGCGCTCGATGCAGGAGGTGGCTATGAGCGATCAAGATGCCAGCAGAATGCTGCGCACCTATAACATTGCCTGGTGGGGCAACAACTATTACGACGTGAACGAACTGGGGCACATCAGCGTCTGTCCCGACCCGGATATGCCGGATGTGCGCGTCGATCTCGCCCGGCTGGTAAAAGAGCGCGAGGCTGACGGTCAACGTCTGCCGGCGCTGTTCTGCTTCCCGCAGATCCTGCAACACCGTTTACGCTCCATTAACGCCGCCTTTAAACGCGCGCGGGAATCTTACGGCTATAACGGCGACTATTTTCTGGTTTACCCGATCAAGGTCAACCAGCATAAGCGCGTGATCGAATCGCTGATTAACTCCGGCGAGCCGCTGGGCCTGGAAGCGGGATCCAAAGCGGAGCTGATGGCGGTGCTGGCGCACGCTGGCAAGACGCGCACGGTGATCGTCTGCAACGGCTATAAAGATCGTGAATATATCCGCCTGGCGCTGATCGGCGAGAAAATGGGCCACAAGGTTTACCTGGTGATTGAAAAAATGACCGAGGTGAAACTGGTGCTGGAAGAGGCGGAGCGTCTGAACGTGGTGCCGCGTCTCGGCATCCGCGCTCGTCTGGCTTCTCAGGGCTCCGGCAAATGGCAGTCCAGCGGCGGCGAAAAATCGAAGTTCGGTCTTTCCGCGTCGCAGGTGTTGCAGCTGGTGGAGATCATGCGCAACGCGGGTCGTCTCGACAGCCTGCAACTGCTGCATTTCCATCTCGGCTCGCAGATGGCGAATATTCGCGATATCGCCACCGGCGTGCGTGAATCGGCGCGCTTCTACGTTGAGCTGGCGAAGCTGGGCGTCAATATCCACTGCTTCGACGTCGGCGGCGGTCTGGGCGTCGATTATGAAGGCACCCGCTCGCAGTCCGACTGCTCGGTAAACTACGGCCTGAACGAATACGCCAACAACGTAATTTGGGCCATCGGCGACGCCTGCGAGGAGCATGGTCTGCCGCACCCGACGGTCATCACCGAATCGGGCCGCGCCGTGACCGCGCACCACACCGTGCTGGTCTCCAACATCATCGGCGTGGAGCGCAACGAGTTCAGCAAGCCCACCGAGCCCGACGCGGATGCGCCGCGCCCGCTGCTCAGCATGTGGGAAACCTGGCAGGAGATGCACGAACCGAACACGCGCCGTTCGCTGCGCGAGTGGCTGCACGACAGCCAGATGGATCTGCACGATATCCATACCGGCTATTCGCAGGGCACCTACGATCTGTCGCAGCGCGCCTGGGCGGAACAGCTCTATCTGAGCATCTGCCACTATATTCAGCAGCATCTCGATCCGAGCAACCGCGCCCATCGTCCGATTATCGATGAGCTACAGGAGCGCATGGCGGACAAGATTTACGTCAACTTCTCGCTGTTCCAGTCAATGCCGGATGCGTGGGGCATCGATCAGCTCTTCCCGGTGCTGCCGCTGGAAGGCCTGGACAAGCCGCCGGAGCGTCGCGCGGTGCTGCTGGACATCACCTGTGATTCCGATGGCACTATCGACCACTACGTCGACGGCGACGGCATCGCCACCACCATGCCGATGCCGCAGTACGACGCGGACAATCCGCCGATGCTCGGCTTCTTTATGGTCGGCGCCTATCAGGAGATCCTGGGCAACATGCATAACCTGTTCGGCGATACCGAAGCGGTGGACGTGTACGCCTTCCAGGACGGTAGCGTGGAAGTGCAGCTCTCCGACGAAGGGGATACGGTGGCGGACATGCTGGAGTATGTGCAGCTGAATCCGCAGGAGCTGCTGGATCTGTTCCGTTCTCAGGTGAAGCAGAGCGATCTGGACGAGGAGCTGCGCGCGCAGTTCCTGGAAGAGTTCGAGGCGGGCCTTTACGGCTACACCTATTTAGAAGACGAATAAACGACGATGCGGCGGCAAGGGTCGCAAAATGACATTGCCGCCAGCGCGCCGCGCGGCGATAATCGCCGCCAGCAGAGCGACTCATCAATCCCTTCCTCGTCGGGTTTAACGACGCGGAGGGGATTTTTTTCATCTGAACAGCCATGTCGGCCGCGCCGCCATGCATAAAAGGAGTTGTTATGAATAACACCAACACCTTAGGTCATCAGTACGATAACTCACTGGTTTCAAACGCCTTCGGTTTTATGCGTTTTCCGGTTAACTTCCAGCCGTACGACAGTGACGCCGAATGGGTAATCACCGGCATTCCGTTCGACGCCGCCACGTCAGGCCGCCCAGGCAGCCGCCTGGGACCGGGCGCTATCCGTCAGATCTCTACCAATCTGGCGTGGGAAGGCTGCCGCTGGCCGTGGAACTTCGATCTGCGCGAGCGTCTGAACATCATCGACTGCGGCGATCTGGTTTACGCCTTTGGCGACTCTCAGGATCTGACCGACAAGCTGCAGGCGCACGCGGAAAAACTGCTGGCCAGCGGCAAACGCATGCTGACTTTCGGCGGCGACCACTACATCACGCTGCCGCTGCTGCGCGCGCACGCGAAGCATTTCGGCAAAATGGCGCTGGTGCATTTCGATGCGCACACCGATACCTACTCCAACGGCCCGACCTTCGACCACGGCACCATGTTCCACCATGCGCCGCAGGAAGGCCTGATCGATCCACAACGTTCCGTGCAGATCGGCATTCGCACCGAGTTCGATAAAGATCTCGGCTATCATGTGCTGGATGCGGCGCAGGTTAACGATCGCGGCGTGGACGATATTCTGGCGCAGGTGAAACAGATCGTCGGCGATATGCCGGTTTACCTGACCTTCGATATCGACTGCCTCGATCCGGCCCACGCGCCGGGCACCGGCACGCCGGTTATCGGCGGCCTGACCACCGACAAAGCGCTGAAGCTGATTCGTGGATTGCAGGGGCTGAATATCGTCGGTATGGATCTGGTAGAAGTGGCGCCAGGCTACGACCAGTCCGATCTCACCTCGCTGGCGGCGGCGACTATCGCGCTGGATATGCTGCACGTTCAGGCGGTCAAGAAAGCGAATAAAGGCTAACGCCCGTGCCGCCGCGTTATCTGAACGCGGCGGCATTTTTCTGTCGTCACCCTTCTCAGAAATATCTTAATTACGCATCGCTTTATTCTTTTTATTTACGTACCAGGGAACGACGCGATTTAATCGTTTTTGAACAGGGCCATCGTTATTTATTGTGTGATGACTGTCAAATTACCAAAATAGCCAGAATCCATGTCCACACTAAAAATGTGGAGGGCATTAGCTAAGCGTGCCTCTATTTTTCTTTTTCCCGCTAAATGTATCCATCCCCAATCTCATTTCCTGGTTCCTGTTCTTATCCCATTATTAATAATCACGCAGCTAAAATGGTTCCCCGGTGAAACTCGTTGTTTTTAATATGAAATTTAAAAATAAGTTTCACGGATGAAACGCTAACTTTTCTCGTCTTTTATTTTTACCGCAGAGAAACGATCGCTGCTTTTTTATTTCTCGTTGCTTCTTTTCGTGATCGCTCCCACAGTTGGTTAACTAAAAGTAACTGAATTAACAATTTCGCTACCTTGCCGCTTGACGAAAATCCCACCGCTTTTATATTGGCCGTATTAAATAAGAAACAGTGTTTCATATATGAAACAAAAGCCTGGAGGATCGCAATGAGCTGGATAGGCGTGTGTGACGCAGAACAAGTGCAGGAAGATTTTCCCTACAGCGGCAGGGTGGACGGTAAAGAGATCGGCATTTATCTCGTCGACGGCGAATATTACGCCCTCGAAGATATTTGTCCGCACGCTTACGCGTTGCTGAGCCAGGGATTTGTCGAAGACGGCAAAGTGGAATGTCCGCTGCACGAGGCGGTATTTGATTTAAAAACCGGCCAGTGCCTGCACGGCCCCGGCGGACGCAATCTCCAGCGCTATCCGGTACGTGTCGAAGGCAATCAGATTCAAATCACTTTTATCGAGGAGAGCGTGGCATGAGCGCATCCCTGGAATTCAATCCGGCGCTGCCGGAAAGCCGTCAGTTCACACCGCCAAAAGAGGGCGGCAACGGCACCATCCACAAGCCAGGCGACTATCAAAACCTGATTTGGCAAACCCGCAGCCGCGCGCCGGAAAGCTGGGAGCTGAGCCTGATCGCGCAGCTGGAAACGCTGTTCGAGCAGGGCGTGGAAACGCTGCCGGCGCTGGTGGAGCGCCTGAACGCGGTGAAAATGCATGACCAGCAGGGCGAAGCCTGGAGCGAAGCGAGCTTTCGGGCCTTTTTGCAGGTAAACGGATACTGAGGGGAAGGCGATGACGACGGCAGTTCAAGAGTATCTCGATAAAGGATTGCGCGGTTTATGGTATCCGGTGCTGGCGAGCTGGGAAGTCCAGTCCGCGCCGGTCGGGATCACGCGCCTCGGTGAACAGATTGTGGTGTGGCGCAATCAGGATGGTCAGGTGCAGGCGCTGGAGGATCGTTGTCCGCATCGCGGCGCGCGCCTGTCGATGGGCTGGAACCTCGGCGATCGCATCGCCTGCTGGTATCACGGCGTGGAGGTCGGCGGCAGCGGCGAAGTGAAAAGCGTGCCGGCAGTCGATCGCTGTCCGCTGGTGGGGCAGCAGTGTGTGCGCAGCTATAACGTGCAGGAGGCGCACGGCGCGATTTTCCTCTGGTTCGGCGTTACCGCCGACCAGACGCCCGAGCCGCTGAGCTTTCCGCAGGAGCTGGCGGACAGTGAAAGCTATAGCCACTTTCTTTGCACCGCCGCCTGGAACTGCAACTACCAGTATGCACTGGAAAACGTAATGGACCCGATGCACGGCACCTACCTGCACTCCTCATCGCACTCGATGGCGGAAGGCGATCGCCAGGCGGAAATGGTGCTGCAACCGACTCAGACCGGCTTTACCTTTGAGAAAAAAGGGCAGAGCGGCGTCAACTTCGACTGGGTGGAGTTCGACGCCAGCGGCGCTTACTGGATGCGCCTTTCTATCCCCTATAAAAAACGTTTCGGGCCGGGCGGCCACTTCTGGATCGTCGGCATGGTGGTGCCGGAGGACAATGACCACTGCCGCGTCTTTTTCTGGCGCATCCGCCGCGTGCAGGGCTGGCAGCGCGATATGTGGCGCTTTATCTACCGCAACCGGCTGGAAAAACTGCACTGGGAGGTGCTGGAGCAGGATCGCGTGGTGCTGGAGAATCTTGCGCCGAACGCGCGCGAACATGAGTACCTCTATCAGCACGACGTCGGCCTGTCGCGCCTGCGCCGCATGATGCAGAAGGCGGCGAAAGAACAGCTCGCCCAGCGTGAAGCGCAGCAGGGAGCCGCCTGATGAACGGCCTGCTGCAGGATAAACGCATCGTGATCACCGGCGCGGCGCGCGGACTGGGTTATGCCTTCGCCGCGGCGTGCGCCGAGCAGGGCGCGCAGGTGGTGATGTGCGACATCCTCCAGGGCGAGCTGGCGGAAAGCGCCCAGCGTCTGCGTCAGCAGGGATATCGCGTAGAGGATCATGCTATCGATCTGGCTGACGGCGAGCATATCGAACAGACGTTTCGCGTCATTGGCAAACAGGGCGCGATTGACGGCCTGGTGAACAACGCGGCGCTGGCGACCGGCGTCGGCGGCAAGGATATGTTCGATTATGACCCGACGCTTTGGGATCGGGTAATGACGGTCAATGTCAAAGGCACCTGGCTGGTGACGCGCGCCGCCGTGCCGCTGATGCGTCCCGGTTCCGGCATCGTCAACGTGGCGTCGGACACCGCGCTGTGGGGGGCGCCGCGCCTGATGGCCTACGTCGCCAGCAAAGGCGCCGTCATCGCCATGACGCGATCGATGGCGCGTGAGCTGGGCGAAAAACGCATCCGCATTAACGCCATCGCGCCTGGCCTGACGCGCGTCGAAGCGACGGAGTATGTGCCGGCAGAGCGGCATCAACTGTATGAAAACGGACGGGCGTTGAGCGGCGCGCAGCTGCCGGAAGATGTCACCGGCAGCACGCTGTGGCTGCTGAGCGACCTGTCGCGCTTTGTCACCGGCCAACTCATTCCGGTAAACGGTGGGTTCGTCTTTAACTGAAGGTTGCGGAGGCGGTATGGCGAATCAGCAGGAAATCAAATATCTGGTGCCGGGGCTGGAGCGCGGCTTGCAGCTGCTGCTGGCCTTTGGCGAGCAGCACCGCGAGCTCACCTTCGCCGAGCTGCACCGGCTGGTGGATATGCCGAAAGCGACGGCGTACCGCGTGGTGCAGACGCTGGAACATATGGGCTTTCTGGAGCGCAATCCGCGCACCAGCACCTTTTCGCTCGGCATGAACGTGCTGCGCCTGGGGTTTGAATATATCGCCTCGCTGGATGTGGCGCAGGTCGGCCAGCCGGTGATCGAGCAGCTGCGCGACAGTAGCGAATGCAGCAGCCATCTGGCGATCCGCGATGGCCGCGACATCATCTATATCGCCCGCGTCAGCGCCGCCGGATCGCGCATTAACCAGGTGAGCATCGGCACCCGCCTGCCGGTGCACTGCACCTCGCTGGGCCGCATGCTGCTCACCGACGTGACGCGCGCCGAGTTTGAACAGCTCTTTCCTCATGAAAGGCTGAGCAACACGCCGGATCAGCAGTACGACCGTGAGACGCTTTGGCAGATGGTGCAGCAGGACAGGGCGCGCGGCTATGTGATTGGCGAATCCTTTTTCCGCCACGGTATCTCTTCCATCGTCTATCCGGTGTTTAACCGCAGCGGGCGAGTCGCGGCGGTGGTCAGCATTCTGGTGCCGTCGGGCGAAGTGCCGCAAAGCGACCGCGAGCGGCTGCAAAACGAAGTTCGCAGCGCGGCGGATAAGATCTCTGGTTTTTTAGGTTATCTGTCTAAAGCCAGTTAAATCAATAAGTTAACATCAGGCGCTTTATTGCGTCGGGCAATCTCTACGCCCTAATCCGGGCGACTGAACCGTAAAGAGGCAACCAATGCGTGTAACCGGAATTGAAAAGCTGGAATTTGGCGTCGATAACCTCAGCCACTGCGCCAAATTTATGTGCGACTTTGGCCTGACGCGCGACGCCAGCGGGCAGAAATTCACCACGCTCAGCGGCGCGCGGCTGGAGCTTAACCCGATCGACAGCCCTGACCTGCCGCCCGCGTTCGAGGCGGGCAATACGCTGCGCCGTATGACCTGGGGCGTGGCTGACCGCGCCGCGCTGGAGGCGCTGCGGCCGAAGCTGGCGCAGCAGCCTGGCTTTCGCGAAACGCACGACGTGCTGGAGTGCCGCGATCCCAACGGCATGACGCTGCGCATTCAGGTGACGCAGCAGACAGAAGTCAACCTTAACGTCGAGCCGATTAACCAGTGGGGCGATATGCGCCGGGTCGATACGCCCAGTCCGGTTTACGATCGCGCCGAGCCGATCAACATCGGCCACGTGGTGTTTTTCGTTGAGGAGCTGGCGGCGGTGGAGAGCTTCTACCGCGACGTGCTGGGCTTCGAGGTTTCCGATCGCTACGTTAACCGCGCCGTCTTCCTGCGTACCCAGGCTCGCGGCGGCCATCATAATCTTTTCCTGCTTCAGCTGCCGAACCGTAAAAGAGGACTGAACCATGTCGCCTTTACCGTGCGCGATATTCATGAGGTGATCGGCGGCGGCATTGCGATGAATAAAAATCACTGGAGCACCTTTATCGGGCCGGGCCGTCATCCGGTCTCCTCCGCCTATTTCTGGTACGTCAACAGTCCTGCCGGCGGCGCGTTTGAATACTACACCAACGATGACTACCTGACGGAAAACTGGCGTCCGCGCGAGCTGGAGCACTCCCTGGTCTCCTTCACCGAATGGGCGGTGGAGGGCGGCATCGATCACGACACGCGCCGCCAGCAGAAAAAGCCGGAGGCGGTATGACAACGCGGATAGTGATTATCGGCGGCGGTCAGGCGGGCGGCTGGGCGGCGAAAACCCTGCGCGATGAGGGCTTCCGCGGCGAAATCGCCGTTATCGCCGATGAGCCGTGGGATTTCTACGAGCGCCCGCCGCTGTCGAAAAGCGCGCTGCTGGAAGACGCCGCGCTGCCGCGCCTGTTCAGCGCCGATCTCCAGCAGTCGCTCGATCTGCGCTGGCATCGTCCGCTACGCGCCGAGGCGCTCGATCGCGCCGCGAAAAGCGTGCGGCTGAGCAATGGCGAGCGGGTGGAGTATGACCGGCTACTGATCGCCACCGGCGGTCGGGCCAGGCTGCCGGGCGACGCCTGGCGGCGCCATCCGCAGGTTTATACGCTGCGCCACTGGCAGGATGCGCAGCGGCTGAAGGCGCGGCTGAGGCAGAGCCAGCGGCTGGCGATTGTCGGCGGTGGCTGGATCGGTCTTGAGATCGCCGCGTCGGCGCGACGCTGCGGCGTGGCGGTGAGCCTGTTCGAGCAGCAGCCCGCGCTCTGCATGCGATCCGTCGGCGCGGAAGTCTCGCAGGCGCTGCATCAGCTGCATCAGGAGCAGGGCGTGGCGATCCACTGCGATTGCGGCGCGCTGACGCTGGAAGACGAAGGCGGCAGTCCGGTCATCCAGTGCGGCGGCAGATGCGAGCCGTTCGATGCGGTAGTGGCCGGTATCGGCGTGGATCTGAATCTGGAGCTGGCGCGCGATGCCGGGCTGGCGATCGGGCGCGGCATCGTAGTGGATGCGCAGGGCAGAACGACCGATCCGGCGATCTTCGCCGCCGGCGATGTGGCGCAGCATCCGCGCTATGGCATTTCGCTACAGTCCTGGGCGTTCGCGCAGAACCAGGCGATCGCCACGGCGCGCGCGATGCTGAACGATGAGGCGCCCGGCTACGACGAGATCCCGTGGATTTGGTCCGATCAATATCAGCACAACATCCAGATCCTCGGCCTGCCGCAGCCCGGCGACCGCAGCCTGGTGCGCCGCAGCGCGCAGGGAAACCTTTATTTCTCGCTCGGTCCCGACGGCGTGCTGAATCAGCTGGTGGCCTTTAACGACGCGCGCGCCGTCAAGCTGGCGAAGCGCTGGATCGCCTCCGGCCGCGATCTCTCGCAGACGCCGCTGGACGACCCTGATTTTTCGCTGATGTCGTTGCGCTGAACAAGGCTTAGCCCCCAGGGGGAAAGATGACCACATTAGAGACAAACACCGCGTCCGACGTGACGAGCGGTGAGGGCAGCCTCACGCCTGAAAAACCGATTCGCTGGACCATTCCGCTGGCGCTGCTCGCCTGCGTGCTGCTGGCCTTCTTCGATAAGATCAGCATCGCCGCGCTCTTTTCCGACGCGCATTTTCAGCAGGCGATGGGGATTGATTTCGACACCACGCGCCTCGGCATTCTGATGAGCGCGTTTTTGCTGAGCTACGGCTTTTCTTCGGTGCTGCTCAGCGGGCTGGGCGACCGCATCGCGCCGCTGCGTCTACTGAGCGGCATGATGGTGGCGTGGTGTCTGCTGATGGTGCTGATGGGGTTGACTCATAACTATGCGGTGATGGTGACGCTGCGCATTTTGCTGGGCGTAGCGGAAGGGCCCTTGTTCCCACTGGCGTTCGCCATCGTGCGCCATACCTTCCCGCAGCGACTACAGGCGCGCGCCACCATGCTCTGGCTGCTGGGCACGCCGGTCGGGGCCGCCATCGGTTTTCCGCTGTCGCTGTGGCTGCTGAACACTTTCGGCTGGCAGAGCACCTTTTTCGTCATGGCGCTGCTGACGCTGCCGGTGCTGCTGCTGGTGCGCACCGGGCTGCGCAATATTCATCTGGCGCCCGCCGCCGATCGCACGGCGGTTTCACAGCAGTCGCGCCGGGAAGCGCGGCGCGAGCTGCTGGTCAGCCCGCACTTCTGGATGATCTGCATTTTCAATATCGCTTTCCTGACCTACCTGTGGGGCATCAACGGCTGGCTGCCCGGCTACCTGATTAAAGGCAAAGGCATTCACCTGGAACATGCGGGCTGGCTCTCGTCGATGCCGTTTATCGCCATGCTGATCGGTGAAGTGCTGGGCGCCTGGCTGTCGGACCGCGTTAACAAACGCGCCGCCGCCTGCTTTATCTCAATGGCGGGCGCGGCGCTGGGGCTGGCTGCGGTGATGCAGCTTGCTACCCCTCCGGCGGTTATCGCCGCGATGAGCTTTAGCACTTTTATGTGGGGCACCGGCGCACCGAACATCTTTGCCCTGCTGGCGAAGGCGACCCATCCGCGCGTTAGCGCCACCGCGGGCGGCATTTTCAACGGGCTGGGCAACTTCGCCGGGGCGCTGTCGCCGGCGGTGATGGGGGCGCTAATAGCCTTCACCCAAAGTATGGATTCCGGCCTGATCTTTCTGATCATTATGGCGGCGCTGGGCTGTGTCCTGCTGCTGCCGCTGCTGACACGTTACTGAGGAGTTAATCATGACCGATACAACCCTGAACCCTGGCATCAAACCGGCTCACCTGACGATGGAAGAGTGGGTGGAATCGCGCATCGCGCGCTTTGAAGGACGTAAATATGACTGGAACGCGTTGAAGTTTCAGGCCGATTTCGATCCTAAATACCGTCGCGCCCAGATGCGCTATATCGGCACCGGCGCTACCGGCGTGGCGACCGACGCCAACACCGTGCCGGCGGAGCATTTCACTTTTTCTACCATGGTGCTGCCCGCCAAGTGTGAAGGGCCGCTGCATCTGCATGACGATGTAGAAGAGGTGTTCTTTATGCTCAAAGGCGCCATCACGCTGATGATTCAGGATGGCGACAACTATCTGGAAACCATTCTGCGCGAGCGCGATCTGATTTCGGTGCCGGCGGGCATCTATCGTGGGCTGTTTAACCACGGTGAGGAAGAGGCGCTGATGTGCGTGATGCTTGGCACGCAGAAGCCGCATATTCCGACCTACCCGGAAGATCACCCGCTGGCCAGCGTAAAACGCAGCTAAGGACGCGCAATGAGCGGTTTTCGTGAGCAGGGAAACGGCGCGGCGCTGATGCTGTTGCACGGCATCAGTTCCGGGGCGGCCGCCTGGCATAAACAGATGACGCTGCCGGGCTGCCGTGTGTTGGCCTGGGAGATGCCCGGCTATGGCGACAGCCCGATGCTGACGGTGGAAAAGGCGAATGCGGGCGATTACGCGCAGGCGCTGGCGGCGCTGCTGGATCGGCTGGATGTGGAGCGCGTCACGCTGGTCGGGCATTCGCTCGGCGCGCTTATCGCCGCCGCCTTTGCCGCGCGGTTTCCCAAACGCGTCGCGCGGCTGGCGCTGGTCGATCCGGCGCAGGGCTACGGCGAGGCGGCGCCTTCGATGCGTGAACAGGTATGGCGCAGCCGGGAGCAGCAGATAGCGCTCGGCGGCGAAATCCTGGCGCAGACCAGGGCGGCCAAACTGCTGCGGCCCGACGCGCGACCGGAGGATATCGCCACCGTTGCCGCCGGTATGCGCAGGCTACGCCCTGAAGGTTTTCTCGCAGCGGCCTGGATGCTGGCTCACGACGATATTCACCGCTGGCTTGCGCAATATCGGGGCGGTTTGGAAGTCTGGTGCGGCGAGCAGGACACCATCACGCCGCCTGCGCAGGCGCAGGCGCTGGCGCAACGCTACGGCGCGCCTTACCGCCCGATTCCGCACGCCGGGCACGCCAGCTATCTCGACAACGACGCGCTGTTTAATCAACGGCTGTTACAGCTACTGGAAGGGGTGCGGAATGAATGCACAGATTGAAGGCCGCGTGGCGATTGTTACCGGCGGCTCCTCCGGCATCGGGTTTGAAACGCTGCGCCTGCTGCTGGGCGAAGGCGCGAAAGTGGCTTTCTGCGGACGCGACCCGGACCGACTGGCCAGCGCCCAGGCGGCGCTGCAAAACGACTATCCGCAGGGTGAGATTTTCGCTTACCGCTGCGATGTTCTGCACGAAGAGGAGGTGGCAGCCTTCGCCGCGGCGGTGGAGGCGCGCTTTGGCGGCGCCGATCTGCTGATCAATAACGCCGGGCAGGGCTATGTGGCGCATTTCAATGAGACACCGCGCGGCGCCTGGCTGCATGAGGCAGAGCTAAAGCTCTTCGGCGTAATCAATCCGGTGCAGGCGTTTCTGCCGCTGCTGGAGCGATCCGATATCGGCTCCATCACCTGCGTCAACTCGCTGCTGGCGCTGCAGCCGGAGGAACACATGATCGCCACCTCGGCGGCGCGCGCGGCGCTGCTCAACATGACGCTGACGCTGTCGAAGGAGCTGGTGGGCAAGGGCATCCGCGTGAACTCCATTCTGCTTGGCATGGTGGAGTCGGGGCAGTGGCGACGCCGCTTCGAAAACCGTGCTGATAAACGCCAAAGCTGGGCCGACTGGACGGCGGAAATCGCCCGTCGGCGTGGTATCCCGATGCAGCGCTTAGGAAAACCGCAGGAGCCGGCGCAGGCGCTGCTGTTCCTCGCCTCGCCGCTCGCCTCCTTTACTACCGGCGCGGCGCTCGATGTCTCCGGCGGCTTCTGCCGTCATCTGTAAGGATCGATGATGAAAAAGATCATGTTGATCGGCTATGGCGCGATGGCGCAGGCGGTGATCGAAAGGTTGCCGGAAGGCGTGACGATCGGCTGGATCGTCGCGCGAACGCATCACCACGCGGCGATCCGCACGCGCTTCGGCGATCGGGCGCGGCCGTTGCTGCTGCCGCAGGATTGCGCGGAAACGCCCGATCTGGTGCTGGAGTGCGCCAGCCAGCAGGCGGTGGCGCAGTATGGCGAGGCGGTGCTGCATCGCGGCTGGCACCTGGCGATTATCTCGACCGGCGCGCTGGCGGACAGCGCACTGGAGCAACGGCTGCGGCATGCAGGCGGGCGGCTGACGCTGCTTTCCGGCGCGGTAGCTGGCATTGATGGCCTGGCGGCGGCGAAAGAGGGCGGGCTGGAGCAGGTTGTCTATCGTTCGCGCAAATCGCCCGCCAGCTGGCGCGGCAGCTATGCGGAAACGTTGATCGATCTGAACGCCATCCGCGAAGCGCAAATTTTTTTCGAAGGCAGCGCGCGTGAGGCCGCGCGGCTGTTTCCCGCCAACGCCAATGTGGCGGCGACGATCGCTCTTGGCGGCGTCGGAATGGATGCCACCCGCGTTCAGCTGATGGCCGATCCGGCGACGCAGCGCAATACCCATACGCTGCACGCCAGCGGACTGTTTGGCGAACTGCGCCTTGAACTGAGCGGGCTGCCGCTGGCCGACAACCCGAAAACCTCCACCCTGGCGGCCCTGAGCGCGGTGCGCGCCTGCCGCGAACTGACGCAGCGCTAAAGGAGGCTGAAATGGAAGAACAGAAAATTTTTATCGGCGGTGTATGGCGGCGCGGCGGCGGCTACCGCATGCAGAGCCTGTTTCCGGCGGATGGCTCGGTTAACGCCACGCTGAACGCCGCCAGCCTTGACGACCTGCAAGAGGCGGTCGCCTGCGGCGAACGCGCCTGGCGCGATTCCGCCTGGCGAGAAAGGCTGCCCCATCTGCGCGCGAAGATCCTGCACCGCGTCGCCGATCTGATTGAAGCGCGCCTGGATGAGCTGGCGCAGATGCAGAGCCGCGATAACGGCAAGCCGCTGGCGGAGGCGCGCGGGCTGGTGATGAGTGCCGCCGGCAGCGCGCGCTATTTCGCCGCCGCCGGTGAACTGCTGGAGGGCGAACTGCCGACGCCGCGTCAGCCCGATCTGATCACCTTCAGCCGCTATGAGCCGCTGGGCGTAGTGGCGGCGATCACGCCGTGGAATTCCCCGATCGCCAGCGAAATGCAGAAGGTGGCGCCAGCGATCGCCGCCGGCAACGCGGTGATTTTGAAGCCAGCGGAAGCGACGCCGCTGATGGCGCTGGAGCTGGCGCGCCTGTTTGAGCAGGCGGGGCTGCCTGCCGGACTGCTGAGCGTGCTGCCAGGCAAAGGATCGATTATCGGCGATGCGCTGGCGCGGCATCCGCTGGTGCGCAAAATCTCTTTTACCGGCGGCACCTCGACCGGACGCCACCTGGCGCATGTGGCGGCGGAAAAACTGATTCCCGCCTCGCTGGAGTTGGGCGGCAAATCGCCCACCATCGTGCTGGAAGATGCGGATATCGAGCAGGCGGCGCGTGGCATCTGCTATGGCATCTTCAGCTCAGGCGGCCAGGCATGCATCGCCGGTTCGCGCCTGTTTATTCATCAGCAGGTCTACCCGGCGCTGATGGCACGCCTGCTGGAGCTGACGCGCGGACTGCGCATCGGCCATCCCCTTGCCGCTGATACCCATATCGGCCCCCTGATCAACGCGCAGCATCGCGACAGCGTAATGGCCTACGTTCAGCTGGCGCAGCGGGAGGGCGGCAGCGTGCTGTGCGGCGGCGAAATTCCCGCCGATCCGGCGCTGGCGGCGGGCAGCTATTTTCAGCCGACGATTATCGCCGGGCTGACCAACCGCGCCCGCGTCTGCCAGGAGGAGATCTTCGGGCCGGTGCTGGTGGCGATGCCCTTCAGCGATGAGGCGGATCTGATCCAGCAGGCCAATGACTCCGTTTACGGACTGGCCGCCGGGATCTGGACGCGCGACGCGGGCCGCGCTCTGCGCCTGAGCGAGCGGCTGGAAGTCGGCACGGTCTGGATCAACACCTATAAAGTCTTTTCCATTTCCACCCCGTTTGGGGGCTTTAAAGAGAGCGGGCTGGGCCGCGAAAAAGGCATTCAGGGCCTGAAGGCCTGGATGCAGCAAAAGAGCGTTTATCTGGCGACAGGTAATGGCGTGAACGCCTGGTGCGACTAACAAGAAAGGTGTGCAATGAGCGAAATGATTACCGTGGGCGAGGCGATCGCCAGAACACTTGAGCAGTATCAGGTCGACGCGCTGTACGGCGTGATTTCCATTCATAACCTGCCGATTGCCGACGCCATCGGGCAGCGGGAGAAAATCCGTTTTGTCCCGGCGCGCGGCGAGGCGGGCGCGGTCACCATGGCCGATGCGCACGGCCGCTTTTCCGGCCTGGGCGTAGCGCTGACCAGTACCGGCGCCGGAGCGGGCAACGCGGTGGGCGCGCTGGTCGAGGCGCTGAATGCCGGCACGCCGCTGCTGCATCTTACCGGACAGGTGGAAAAAGCCTGGCTTGATGCCGATACCGGTTTTATTCACGAAACGCGCGATCAGCTGACCTTTCTGAAAGCCGCCTCTAAACGCGCCTGGCGCGTCAGCAGCGCGAATCAGGCGATCGCCATTTTGCATAAGGCGATTCAGGAAGCACAGACGCCGCCCTGCGGTCCGGTCTCGGTCGAGATTCCTGTCGATATCCAGAGCAGCCTGATTCCGCTGGCGCTGGCGACCGCGCCCGTCGCGCCGCTGGCAGGCGCCGCGCCGGAGCCAGAGCGGGTGGAGGCGCTGTGGCGTCAGTTAAAAGAGGCGAAACGGCCGCTGCTGTGGCTGGGCGGCGGCGCGCTGCGTTGCGCTGGGGCGGTGAGAAAGCTGGCGGATGCGGGCGTTACGGTGATCTCCAGCACCCACGGGCGCGGCATTCTGCCCGACGCCCATCCCGCCAGCCTGCGCGCGTTTCACAATTCGCCCTCGGTAGAGGCGGTGCTGACGCAGTGCGATCTCACGCTGGTGGCGGGATCGCGTCTGCGCAGCAACGAAACCCGTTCCTGGACGTTGCCGTTGCCGACGCCGCGCATCCAGATCGATATCGATCCGGCGGCGGCGAGCCGCAATTACCTGATGGACGACACGCTGGTCGGCGACTGCGCCGCGCTGCTGAGCGCGCTGGCGGAAAAGGCGCAGGGGCGCGAATGGGGTGATGCGCGCTGGGATGCGCAGGTGCGATCGGCGGTGGCGCAGGCGGAGCAGGAGTTGCGCGAGCAGTGCGGCGTCTACGCGCAGCTGAACGATGCGATAGATAAGGCGTTGCCATCGGACGGCATCCTGGTGCGCGATATTACCGTTTCAGGCAGCCTGTGGGGCAGCCGCCTGCTGCGCGCCAACGGTCCGCTGATGAATATTCACTCCCTGGCGGGCGCCATCGGCATGGGGCTGCCGATGGCGATCGGCGTCGCCATCGCCAACCCGCAGCGTAAGGTGGTAGGGCTGGTAGGCGACGGCGGATTGAGCCTGAACCTGGGGGAGCTGGCGACGCTGGCGCAGGAAAAAGCCAATGTCACGCTGCTGATTATGAACGACGGCGGCTACGGCGTGATGCGCGGCATCCAGGATAAATATTTCGGCGGAAGACAGTATTACAACCAGCTGCATACGCCCGATTTCACCCTGCTGGCGCAGGCGATCGGCCTTCAGGCGTGGCGGGTGGAGCAGGTTGAGGATTTCCAGGCGGTGATGACGGAAGCGCTGGCCTCTGTCGGCCCGTCGGTGGTTGAGATCAGAATGGATAAAACCGGCGCGCTGCGCTTTGCCGGGCCGCCGCAGAAAACGCTCTATTGATTTGCTTGCGGGCTATTGGTCCCCGTCAGATGATTAGCAAAGCGGTGTCGCGGGTGACATGGCCCGCTCGCAAAGACGCGAAAAACGGCATCCCTGCCAGATCGGCCCGCGCCGTTCATGGCGCGGGACGCTTTGCTCTCTGGTCTATGACGCCCGCTTTTTGAGTTTATCAGCACGCTGACTGGGGAGGCGGGAAGCCTCCCCTTTTTTAAGGCCGTTGGCAGAAAAAAGGAGGAATATCGCCTCCCGATGGGCTTATTTGAGGCCGTCGGCGGCCATGCGTTCGCGGATATGCTGCGCACGCGCTTCCGAAGCCGGGTGATCGTCAAACATCGAGCTCTGATGCGTGCCTTCCAGCTTCGCCAGTTTTTCAAAGCTGGTGACCAGGCCGTTCGGGTTGATGCCGCGTTTTCTCAGCAGATCGTAGGAGTAATCATCCGCCTGCGACTCCTGTGTCTGGGAGAACTGCGCGCTCACCAGTTTCTGTCCCAGTTCGCCCAACTGCGACTGCGACAGGCTGGCGGCGATGCCGCCCATCGACGCGGCGGCGGTGCGCGCGGCGGTCGTGGCATAAGCGACCTGCATCGCCTTACGGGAGTGGCCCAGCGCGACGTGGCCCATCTCATGGCCCAGCACCGCTTCCACTTCGTTATCGCTCATCATATCCATCAGGCCGCTGTAAACGCGGATGCAGCCGTTGGCCATCGCCCAGGCGTTGACGTCTTTGGTAATGTAAACCTTATAGTTGGCTGGCGTGCCGTTGATGTTGTTGCCCAGTGCGGCGGCGATTTTATCCAGGCGTTTCTGGTATTCGCTGCCGGGCTGCGCGATTTGCGCTTCGCTGTCCATCTGCTGGCAGGATTGTTCGCTGAGCGCCTTCACCTGATCGTTGCTTAAGGTGACGGCCTGAAAAGCCTGCGCGCCGGACTGCATTAATGCGGAGCTATCAAGATTCTGACAACCAGAAAGTAACGTGGCGAGAGAGATCGCCACCACACAAGCACGGATTTTCATTCCTTTCTCATCCCTTAACAGTAACAAGCTAATAAAAAAAACAGCGTTCTGAATAAAATGCGCAGGGCGGTTTTATTCAGGAAGACTTTTTTATAACGGTTCTGAGAAATAAAGCCCAGCAGACAACGCTTAAAGCGCAAATTGTCCCTGATATTTTGCAGCCCGCGCCATGTACTTTCACCCCGCTTTTCATGTACATTGTTTGGCGACTTTTCTTTGACTTTGCCTGATAACTCATTAATTACAATAGGTTAAGGAAGGCGAAGCACAATAATCCGACCTGGAGTAAAACATGTCTTCTCGTAAAGAGCTTGCCAACGCTATTCGCGCTTTAAGTATGGACGCTGTGCAGAAAGCGAAATCTGGCCATCCGGGCGCCCCGATGGGTATGGCTGATATTGCCGAAGTGCTGTGGCGCGACTATATGAACCACAATCCGACCAACCCGCTGTGGGCAGATCGCGATCGCTTCGTCCTTTCCAACGGCCACGGCTCGATGCTGATTTACAGCCTGCTGCACCTCACCGGCTACGATCTGCCGATGAGCGAGTTACAGAATTTCCGTCAGCTGCACTCTAAAACGCCAGGTCATCCGGAGTTCGGCTACACCGCTGGCGTGGAAACCACCACCGGTCCGCTGGGCCAGGGCATCGCCAACGCGGTCGGCATGGCGATTGCGGAGCGCACTATGGCCGCGCAGTTCAACCGTCCAGGTCATGAGATTGTCGATCACCATACGTATGTCTTTATGGGCGACGGCTGCATGATGGAAGGCATCTCCCACGAGGTCTGCTCGCTGGCGGGCACGCTGAAGCTGGGCAAGCTGGTGGCGTTTTACGATGACAACGGCATCTCCATCGACGGACACGTAGAAGAGTGGTTCAGCGACGACACCGGCGCCCGTTTCGAAGCGTACGGTTGGCATGTGGTGCGCGGCGTCGATGGCCACGATGCGGAATCGATTAAAAAAGCGATCGAAGAAGCGAAAGCGGTCAGCGACAAACCGTCTCTGCTGATGTGCAAAACTGTTATCGGCTTCGGTTCGCCAAACAAAGCGGGCACCCATGACTCCCACGGCGCGCCGCTGGGCGATGACGAAATCGCGCTGACCCGCAAGCAGCTGGGCTGGGAACACGCGCCGTTCGTTATCCCGCAGGAAATCTACGCCGAGTGGGATGCGAAAGAAGCGGGTCGCGTCAAAGAGGCGGCCTGGCAGGAAAAATTCAACGCTTACGCGGAAGCTTACCCGGCGCTGGCGGCCGAATTCACCCGTCGCATGAGCAACGAACTGCCGGCCAACTGGCAGGAAGCGTCGCAGAAATTCATTGAACAGTTGCAGGCGAACCCGGCGAAAATCGCCAGCCGTAAAGCCTCGCAGAACGCCATCGAAGCCTTTGGCAAGCTGCTGCCGGAATACCTGGGCGGCTCTGCCGACCTGGCGCCGAGCAACCTGACTATGTGGTCCGGCTCGAAAGGCATCAACCAGGATGCGGCGGGCAACTATATCCACTACGGCGTGCGTGAATTCGGCATGACCGCCATCGCCAACGGCATCGCGCTGCACGGCGGCTTCCTGCCTTATACCGCGACCTTCCTGATGTTCGTGGAATATGCGCGCAACGCGGCGCGTATGGCGGCGCTGATGAAGATCCGTCAGGTGATGGTTTATACTCACGACTCTATCGGCCTGGGTGAAGATGGCCCGACGCACCAGCCGGTTGAGCAGCTGGCGAGCCTGCGCGTAACGCCGAACATGAGCACATGGCGTCCATGCGACCAGGTGGAATCCGCCGTGGCGTGGAAATACGCCATTGAGCGTAAAGATGGCCCGACCGCGTTGATTTTCTCCCGTCAGAACCTGGCGCAGCAGCCGCGTAACGCTGAGCAACTGGCAAACATCGCGCGCGGCGCCTACGTACTGAAAGCGTGCGAAGGTCAGCCGCAGCTGATCCTGATCGCTACCGGTTCTGAAGTGGAACTGGCGGTCGCCGCCTGGGATCGTCTGACTTCCGAAGGCTATCGGGTGCGCGTGGTTTCCATGCCGTCTACCGACGCGTTCGACAAGCAGGACGAAGCCTACCGTGAATCGGTGCTGCCGAAAGCGGTCAGCGCGCGCGTCGCTATCGAAGCGGGCATTGCCGACTACTGGTACAAATATACCGGCCTGAACGGCGCGATTATCGGTATGACCAGCTTCGGCGAATCGGCGCCGGCGGAGAAGCTGTTCGAGCTGTTTGGCTTCACCGTGGATAATGTCGTGGCGAAAGCCAAAGCAATTCTGTAAAAAAGAGGTTCGACCGGTGGACGGTCGAACCCGCTTTTCAAATGGCGCAGCTTAAACCCTGCGCCATTATTTTTGACGCGATAATACCGCATTAATTAAATTTCAATTACTGTCCTGCGGCTACTTTTTTAGCGGAGTAAATAAGCGCTACCGCTAATTCCCTGGTGGTTGGAGATTTAACTGACTGCATTAATGCATTCTTTTACCCTGCGATTAATGAATTGGCTAGTTT
>NZ_JANION010000066.1:0-2786 GCF_024610815.1 Mixta sp. | reverse complement strand
GCTCAAAACTTAACCACATTTTAAATTTTAAACAAATTATTCAATTTTATTGCGAGAATGTTATATTTCTCCCGGTACGTATAACGTGCAGTTAACCTGCACTTTTAGTGTGGTTAAACCAGGAAGATTTCGGACATTTATGGAAAGAGGATAATCCGCCGAACAGAAGACGGTCTCTTTCACCTGCAATTACCGTTGATTCATCAACGGACGGAGATGTCGCCTCATGCGTAAATCAGCATTACTTCTGACGCGGTGTATGAATGCTTTAGGTCTCAGCAAACATGCAGCGACAGGAGGGGAAAAGGACGTCGATGTACTGCTCATCGGCGGAGGGATCATGAGTGCCACGCTGGGCACTTATCTTCAGGAGCTGGAGCCAGGCTGGTCTATCGAGATGGTAGAACGGCAGGATAAAGTGGCGGAAGAGAGTTCAAACGGCTGGAACAACGCCGGTACTGGTCACTCCGCGCTGGCAGAAATGAATTACACGCCGGAAAAGAATGGCGCCGTCGACATCGCGAAAGCGATCGAGATTAACGAAGCCTTCCAGATTTCCCGCCAGTTCTGGGCCTCCCTGGTTCAGAAAGGCACCTTGCATACCCCACGCAGTTTTATCAACACCACCCCGCACATGAGCTTCGTCTGGGGCGACGACAACGTTAATTTCCTGCGCAAACGCTATGCGGCGCTGCAAAAAAGCACCCTGTTCCGCGGCATGGAATATTCAGAAGATCGCGCGCAGATTGCTAAATGGGCGCCGGCGATGATGCAGGGCCGCGATCCGCAGCAGAAGGTCGCCGCGACGCGCATTACTATCGGCACCGACGTCAATTTTGGCGAAATCACGCGCCAGCTGGTGGCTTCACTGGCGAAAAACCCAAACTTTCGTCTGCGCACCCGCCATGAAGTGCGTGATATTCAGCGCAACGCCAACGGCAGCTGGAAAGTGACCATCGCCGACCTGGCGAACGGCGGCGCGTTAAGCGCGGTCAATGCCAACTATCTGTTTATCGGCGCGGGCGGCGCGGCGCTGCCGCTGCTGCAAAAGACCGGCATCCCTGAAGCGAAAGCGTATGCCGGTTTCCCGGTGGGCGGCTCCTTCCTCGTCAGCGAAAACCCGGAGGTGGTGAAACGCCATCTGGCGAAAGTGTACGGCAAAGCCTCGGTCGGCGCGCCGCCGATGTCAGTGCCGCACCTGGATACGCGCGTGCTGGACGGCAAGCAGGTGCTGCTGTTTGGCCCGTTCGCCACTTTCTCCACCAAATTCCTGAAGCATGGCTCGCTGCTGGATATGTTCGGCTCGATTACCGCCAGCAACCTGCTGCCGATGGTGCGCGTCGGCCTGGATAACTTCAACCTGGTGAAATACCTGGTGAGCCAGCTGATGCTGACCGACGACGACCGTCATGCGGCGTTGCAGGACTATTTCCCGGAAGCGAAGAAAGAGGACTGGCGTCTGGTGCAGGCGGGACAGCGCGTGCAGATCATCAAAAAGGATGCCGAAAAAGGCGGCGTGCTGCGCCTCGGCACCGAAGTCATCGCCTCGCAGGACGGCACCGTCTCCGCGCTGCTGGGCGCGTCGCCGGGCGCCTCCACCGCCGCGCCGATTATGCTGAACCTGCTGCAAAAGGTATTTAAAGATAAATTCGCCACGCCGGAATGGCAGACGAAGATAAAAGAGCTGGTGCCCTCTTACGGCCAGAAGCTCAACGGCAATATCAGCGCCACCGAGCATGAGCTGGCGGAAACCAGCCGCATTTTGCAGCTCGACTATACGCCGATGACGCCAGCGGCAGCCAACGACGAACCGACGCAGACTGCCGACGTCGTCGGCAAGTAAATCCGCATCGGACAGAAAACAGGCGGCGCTATGCCGCCTTTTTTACGTCTGGCGCAGCGGCGCTGTTGCCGCCCGTCGCGCCACCCGTTACAGATAACCCAGCAGACAAAACCAGCCGTAGTAGAGCGGAAACAGCAGCAGCAGGCTGATAAGCGCCACCGAGAGGCAGAGCCGCAGGCCGTCGCGCGCCGGCACGTTGCCGAGCGCCATCGCCAGCACCACCGGCGACGCCTGGTAAGGCAGCAGCGGCGTGGCGTAGGCCAATACCTGCAACATAATCACGCTAGCCAGCGGAAAGCCGGAGGCGTCGGCGAAGCTCTGCGCCATCGGCGTAAACATCGCCGGTACGCCGTTGGCGGTGACGACAAAATTCAGCAGCCCGGTAATGGCGCTGAGCGAGAGGAAGTTAGCAAAAGGCGTTGCGGGATCAAGCGGCGTCACGCGCAGTAAGCCGCGCGCGATCAGATCGCCGAGGCCGGAATCGACCACCACCGCCGTGACGCCGAGAATGGCGGCGACATAGAGGCAGGTGCGGAAATTCACGCCGCTGGCGAACGCCTCGCTGGAGACGAACCCCACGCGCGGCAGCAGGCAGAAGCAGGCGGCGCATAGCCCGACCCACGCGGGCGACACGCCGTGCAGGCTGTCGGTCATCCACAGCAGCAGCGTAACCAGCAGCAATGCCATCAGCCGCCGCTCCTCACGGCTGATGGGCGTCGTGGCGTCAGCGCGGATGACCGCCGCAGGCCGCGCCGGAAACAGGCGGCAGATACAGAGCGTCAGCAGCGCCCCTTTCAGCAGTCCCACCACCGGCGCCTGTAAAAACAGCCACGGCAGATAGCCGGGATGCATGCCGTAAGCGGTCTCCGCCGCACCGGTCAGTACCAGGTTCGGCACATTGGCGGGCAGTATGCTGGCGGAGAGCTGAAAGGTGCCGAAGCCG
>NZ_JANION010000022.1:0-17911 GCF_024610815.1 Mixta sp. | reverse complement strand
GAATAGTGTGACCTGGGTCGGCCTTTAAAAAAAACGTCATGACGCCTGCCACAAAATTCGCATTCCACTATTAATTAAATTGAAAAAAATAATCTATGTTGTGATGTGAAAGGTTTGCGTTGCTTTTACAGGCGCAGACCGGTTTCCTCTTCAAACAGGTTGCTGGAGTTATCATGCCAAAAGAACAATACCTTACGCTAAGCAACGCTTCCGGCCCCAACAGCAACACGCGCACCGAGCCTTTCGTGAAGGTAATTGCGGTGATTGCAACGCTGGGCGGATTGCTGTTTGGTTACGACACCGGCGTTATATCCGGTGCGCTGCTGTTTATGGGCGATGAGCTGCACCTGACGCCGTTTACCACCGGTCTGGTCACCAGCTCGCTGCTGTTCGGCGCCGCCTTTGGCGCGCTGTTGGCCGGTCATTTCGCCTCTGCGGCCGGGCGGAAGAAAATCATCATGGTGCTGGCGGTGATATTCGCTCTCGGCGCGGTCGGCACCGCGCTGGCGCCTGATGTTCACTGGATGGTTTTCTTCCGCGTGGTGCTGGGCGTGGCGGTCGGCGGCGCGGCGGCGACGGTACCGGTCTATATCGCCGAAATCGCGCCGGCCAATAAGCGCGGTCAGCTGGTGACGCTACAGGAACTTATGATTGTTTCCGGGCAGATGCTTGCCTATATCTCCAACGCCACCTTTAACGCGGCGTGGGGCGGGGCGGAGACCTGGCGCTGGATGCTGGCGATCGCCACCGTCCCGGCGGTGCTGCTTTGGTTCGGCATGATGTTTATGCCCGATACGCCGCGCTGGTACGCAATGAAAGGTCGCCTGGCGGAGGCGCGTCGCGTGCTGGAGCGCACCCGCGCCAAAGAAGATGTCGAATGGGAGCTGACCGAAATCGAAGAGACATTGCAGGAGCAGGAGAACCAGGGCAAGCCGCGCCTGCGCGAGCTGAAAAAGCCGTGGCTGTTCCGTCTGTTCCTGATCGGCATCGGCGTGGCGGTGATCCAGCAGCTCACCGGCGTCAACACTATTATGTACTACGCGCCGACGGTGTTGACCAACGTCGGCATGAGCAACAGCGCCGCGCTGTTCGCCACCATCGCTAACGGCGCCATCTCGGTGCTGATGACCTTCTTCGGCATCTGGCTGCTGGGTAAAATCGGCCGTCGCACCATGACCATGCTGGGGCAGTTCGGCTGTACCGCCTGTCTGTTTTTTATCGGCCTGGTCAGCTGGCTGATGCCGGAGACGATTAACGGCCAGCCCGATATGCTGCGTAGCTATATGGTGCTGCTGGGCATGTTGATGTTCCTCTGCTTCCAGCAGGGCGCGCTGTCGCCGGTGACCTGGCTGCTGCTGTCGGAAATCTTCCCGACGCGCCTGCGCGGCATCTTTATGGGCGGCGCAGTGTTCGCCATGTGGATCGCCAACTTCGCCATTTCCCTGATGTTCCCGATGATGCTGGCAACGGTTGGTCTGGCGGGCGCCTTCTTTATCTTCGGGGCGATCGGCATCGGCGGCGCGATTTTCGTCCTCAACTGTATCCCGGAAACGCGCAACCGCAGCCTGGAACAGATAGAACACTATCTGCGCGACTGGCTGTCGCCGGATCGTGAAACGCCGCCGCATCCGGCTCCGATCGGGCAGAAAGCGGGAGAGCACGGCGGTTAACATTTCCGCACCGGGCTGGCGGTATTCGCCAGCCCTTTTTTATGGCACAATGCCCGCCACATGACGTTTATTTCCCCCGGATAAGTAAGGCAATCCCTGTGCTAGTTTCCAGCAACGTTACCATGCAGTTTGGCAGCAAACCGCTGTTTGAAAATATCTCCGTCAAGTTCGGCGGCGGCAATCGCTACGGCCTGATCGGCGCGAACGGCAGCGGTAAATCCACCTTTATGAAAATCCTCGGCGGCGATTTAATGCCAACCGCCGGCAACGTCTCCTGCGATCCGAACGAACGTATCGGTAAGCTGCGTCAGGATCAGTTCGCGTTTGAAAAATTCAGCGTGCTGGACACCGTCATTATGGGACATGACGAACTGTGGCAGGTGAAGCAGGAGCGCGACCGCATCTATGCGCTGCCGGAAATGAGCGAAGAGGATGGCTACAAGGTCGCCGACCTGGAAGTGCAGTATGGCGAAATGGATGGCTACACCGCCGAAGCGCGCGCCGGCGAACTGCTGCTGGGCGTAGGCATTCCTATGGAGCAGCACTACGGCCCGATGAGCGAAATCGCGCCGGGCTGGAAGCTGCGCGTGCTGCTGGCGCAGGCGCTGTTCTCCAACCCCGATATTCTGCTGCTCGATGAACCGACCAACAACCTGGATATCGACACTATCCGCTGGCTGGAGCAGGTGCTGAACGAGCGCGACAGCACCATGATCATCATTTCGCACGACCGTCACTTCCTGAATATGGTCTGCACCCATATGGCGGATCTCGACTACGGCGAGCTGCGCATCTATCCGGGCAACTACGACGAATATATGACCGCCGCCACTCAGGCGCGCGAGCGTCTGCTGGCCGACAACGCCAAGAAAAAGGCGCAGATCGCCGAGCTGCAATCCTTCGTCAGCCGCTTCAGCGCCAACGCCTCCAAGTCCCGTCAGGCGACGTCGCGCGCTAAACAGATTGATAAGATCAAGCTGGACGAGGTAAAAGCCTCCAGCCGTCAGAACCCGTTTATCCGCTTCGAGCAGGATAAGAAACTGTTCCGCAATGCGCTGGAAGTGGAAGCGTTGACCAAAGGCTTCGATAACGGCCCGCTGTTCCGCGACCTGAATCTGATGCTGGAAGTGGGCGAAAAGCTGGCGGTGCTGGGCACCAACGGCGTCGGTAAAACCACGCTGCTGAAAACGCTGGTGGGCGATCTGACGCCGGAAAGCGGCACCGTGAAGTGGTCCGAGAATACGCGCATCGGCTATTACGCGCAGGATCACGCGGAAGATTTCGATAACGATCTGAGCGTCTTCGACTGGATGAGCCAGTGGAAACAGGAAGGCGACGACGAGCAGGCGGTGCGCAGTATTCTGGGCCGTCTGCTGTTCAGCCAGGATGAGATCAAAAAGCCGGCGAAGGTACTGTCGGGCGGTGAAAAAGGGCGCATGCTGTTCGGCAAGCTGATGATGCAGCGTCCCAATATTCTGATTATGGATGAGCCGACCAACCACCTGGATATGGAATCGATCGAATCGCTGAATATGGCGCTGGAAGCCTATCAGGGCACACTGATCTTCGTCTCCCACGACCGTGAATTCGTTAGCTCGCTGGCGACGCGCGTGCTGGAGATCACCCCGGAGAAAACGATCGACTTCAGCGGCAGCTACGAAGATTACCTGCGCAGCAAAGGCGTGCAGTAAGCGCCTGACGCCTTAGCGCCATTCTCTGGCGCTGAAACCGCTCTCTCCAGGGCCGCCTTTTCGGGCGGCCTTATTTTTTCCGCACGATCGAGGGCATATTGCTGACCCACACCTGATTTTTTCCACGCCGTTTGGCCTGATAGAGCGCCGCATCCGCCTGAGCGATCAGCGCGGCAGGCGTGGTGACGGGCAGCACGCGCGGCTGCCAGTGCATGCCAATACTGATGGTCACCACCTTTTCCGGCACGCTGCTTTTCTCATGGGGCAGCGCCAGCGACGCTACCGCGCGTACCGTCTGCAACGCTAACAGATGCGCCTCCGGCTGCGTCTTATCGGCGACGACGATAATAAATTCTTCGCCGCCGTAGCGGGCGACAAAATCTTCGCTGTGCTGCAACTGTTGCTTCAGACAGGCGCCCACCTGACGCAAACATTCGTCGCCTGCCAGGTGGCCGTAGTTATCGTTGTAGGCTTTAAAGGCGTCGATATCGATCAGCATGATGGTCAACGGCGTACGCAGCTTCAGCGCGCGCTCCATCGCGCGCGGCAAAAACCAGTCCAGCTGACGGCGGTTGGCCAGTCCGGTCAGGCCGTCAAGCATCGCCAGACCCTGCAACGTGCGATTCATGCTGGTAAGCTGATCGCGCACGCGCGTGAGCTCCAGCTGGTTGCGCAGGTTCAGCCGGATATGATGCAGAATAATAAAGCCCAGCACGAACAGCAGCGCCAGCAGCACCAGGTTCAACAGCACAAAGCTGATAGAATCGGCGATCCAGTCCTGCCTGATCTGTTGGCGGTCGTAGCCCGCCGTTACCACCAGCGGATAGCTTTTCAGGCTGGCGTAGCCAAAAATACGCGCGCGCCCGTCCACCGCCGCCCGATAGATCGCCGCGCCGCTGGCGGTGTTTTTCAACAGGTCGGTAAACAGCGGGCTTAAAGAGATGTTTTGGTTGATCAACGCATCGCTGTAAGGACGAATATAGAGCAGATGTCCATCCGCCTTCATTAACGCCATCAGATCGCGCTCGCCCAGATTGTAGTAATCGTATACCTGACGAAAATAGTCGAGGCGGATACCGGCCATCACCACGCCGCGAAAACGGCCATCGGGATAGTTGAGACGGGCGGAGACGGGGATAATCATATGGCCGTTGATGCGGCTGCGGATCACATCGCCGATGTGCAGCTGGCTTTCGGCAGAGTCGCGGTGAAAGCGGAAATATTCCCGGTCGGCGTTATTGCTGTTCAGCGGCAGCGCGCTATCGGAGGCGACCATTGGCTGGCCCTCCTCATTGTAAATCACGATGTTATCCAGCGGCGGCAGCGCCGCCTTGCGCGTATGCAGCAGCTGGCGCAGATAGTCGAGCTGCGACGCAATGCCGTTGTCATCGATGCGGTCGCGGATGTCGCGTAGCGTTAGATCGATCTGGAGAAAGGTATCTTCCGCCTGACGTGAAAGGGAAACCGATAAGTTGCGTGCGTTTTCTTCCGTAATGTGCAACGTGCGCTGCCAGCTGTTCCACAGCGTCCAGCTGTCAATAGCGATGACCGCGCTGCTGATGACGAATAGAAACACCAGCATCATCTGGCGCAGCACGGGTTTTGACGCGCCGTCGCTCTCTGCGTTCATTACGTGCGCTTGCTTCTTTTTTCCATTATCCATGCTTCAAATATAACCAGGGAAAGGAAAAGCTGCTGAGTAACAAGCGCAACAGAGGCGGGCGGCGTCGTTTCAGGGCTGGCCGTGGCCGCATACTTCGCAGGCGGGATCTTTCGCCACCTTCATTTCACGAAACTGCAACGTCATCGCATCGTACATCAGCAGTTTGCCAGCGACCGGCGCCCCGTAGCGCGTCAGCAGACGGATCGCCTCCATCGCCTGCAACGCGCCGATCACGCCCACCAGCGGCGCCATCACGCCCGCTTCCACGCAGCTAAGGGCTTCGCCGCCGAACAGTCGGCTGAGGCAGCGGTAGCAGGGCTGATTTTCATCCTGCCAGCTGAAGACGCTGATCTGGCCTTCCATGCGGATCGCCGCGCCGGAGACCAGCGGCACGCGGTGCTGATGGCAGAGCCGGTTCAGCTGTTCGCGCGTCGTCACGTTGTCGCTGCAATCCAGCACCACCTGATGCTGCGCGATCAGCGCCGCCAGATCGTCATCCTCCAGCCGGGCGTTAACCGCGCGCAGCTGAATCAGCGGATTGATTTGCGTCAGCCGTCGGCGCGCCGATTCCACCTTCGGCGCGCCGATCTCCGCGTCGCTGTGCAGCACCTGACGTTGCAGGTTGGAGCGCGACACCACGTCAAAATCGAGCAGGGTCAGCGTGCCGACGCCGGCCGATGCCAGATAAGGGCTGGCGGCGCAGCCCAGCCCGCCCAGGCCCACCACCAGCGCGCTGGCGGCTTTCAGCTGTTCCTGGCCCTCAAAATCGAAACCGCGCAGCACGATCTGGCGGTTATAGCGCAGGGTCTCTTCGTCAGTCAGCTCAGGCAGCATCTCAGCCTCCCAGCAGAGCATTGAAAGGTTCGATCTCCACCCATTCGCCCGGCTCCACGCTGCCGCGATCGCGCTCCAGCACGATAAAACAGTTGGCCTGGCTGAAAGAGCTGAAAACATGGGAGCCCTGATGCCCGGTGCTGGCGACCTGCAGTTCGCCATCTTCGCCGCGACTCACCACGCCGCGCTGGAAATCGAGGCGCCCCGGCGACTTTTTCAGACGGGTGACGGCGCGCGCGCGCTGACGCGGCGGCAGCGCAGAGCCTTGCAGTCCGCTCAGCTTCGCCAGCAGCGGTTGCACCAGCTGATAGAAGGTGACGGCGGCGGAAACCGGATTGCCCGGCAGCCCGCAGAACCAGCTTTTGCTCAGGCGGCCGAAGGCGAACGGCTTGCCGGGTTTGATTGCCAGCTTCCAGAAGGTGATTTCTCCCAGCTCGTCCAGCATCGCTTTGGTATAGTCCGCCTCGCCAACCGAGACGCCGCCGCTGCTGATCACCAGGTCCGCCTCTTTGTCGGCGCGCACAAAGGCGGCGCGCAGCGCGTCGGGATCGTCGCGGATAATGCCGAGGTCGATCACCTCGCAGCCGAGCGCGTCAAGCATCAGGCGCACGGTAAAGCGGTTAGTGTCGTAAATCTGACCCGCCGCCAGCGGTTCGCCGACCGGCTGTAGTTCATCGCCGGTGGAGAAAATCGCCACGCGCAGCCGACGCAGCACCTCGACCTCGCCGATGCCCAGCGAGGCGATCAGCGGCAGTTCCGCCGCGCCCAGCCGCACGCCCGCCGCCAGCACGCTATCGCCCTGACGAATATCTTCACCGGCGCGACGAATGTTCTGTCCCGCCTTCACCCCGGCGGTAAAGCGAACGCGGTCGCCTTCCGGCACGGTCTCTTCCTGCATCACCACCGCTTCAGCGCCCGCGGGCACCGGCGCGCCGGTCATAATGCGAATGCAGCTGCCTGCGGGCCAGTCGCCGTTAAAGGGCGCGCCGGCGAAAGCTTTCCCGGCGACCGGCAGCGCGTCGCCGTTGAGATCGCTCAGGCGCACGGCATAACCATCCATCGCCGAGTTATCGAACGGCGGCACGTTGAGCGGCGACACTACCGGCGCGGCGGTGATGCGGCCTGCGGCGGTATAAATTGAAAGACGTTCGCTGTCGGTCAGCGGCGTCAGCTGCGCCAGCATTTTTTGCCGGGCGTCTTCAAGGGAGATAAGTCCCGCAGTAAAACTTTCCATTTGGCCTCCGGCCAGAAATGACGGATGGCGCCTATTATGGCGCGAAACGGCCCAACGATCATCCTGTCCGCGTGTGGGTTAAGTTTGGTTATGAGATATAACGCTTTGTTATTAAAGCGTGCCGGGCTTTCTGCTTTACATCGTCTTCATGGCTACCTATAGTCAAAATTTGCCGAAAAATCATAACATCACATCATCTCAGCCGTTTCCGGCGGATTCAGAACACAGGGTAAACGCATGATGGGCAGAGCAGCTATTGCCATTCACGGCGGCGCGGGAGCGATTGCACGCGCAGCGCTGAGCGCCGGGCAGGAACAACGCTATTTGGAGGCGTTAAGCAACATTGTCGCCAGCGGACAGGCGATCCTCGCGGCGGGCGGCAGCGCGCTGGATGCCGTGACGGAGGCGGTGCGTCTGCTGGAAGAGTGCCCGCTGTTCAACGCCGGGAAAGGCAGCGTCTTTACCCACAACGGCACGCACGAACTCGACGCCTGCATTATGGATGGCCGCACGCAGAACGCGGGCGCAGTCGCAGGCGTGGCGCGCATTCGCAACCCGGTGCTGGCGGCGCGCGCGGTGCTGGAAAACAGCCCGCACGTTTTACTGAGCGGCGCGGGCGCGGAACAGTTCGCCCTTGAACAGGGGCTGGAGCAGGTGGCGCCCGATTTCTTCTCGACCGACGAGCGCTGGCAGCAGCTACAGCGCGCGCTGGCGTCGCAGCAGACGCTGCTGGATCACGACGGCGCGGCGCAAGCGGCCCCGCTCGACGCCGACCGCAAGCTGGGCACCGTCGGCGCCGTAGCGTGCGACGGCGAAGGCAACCTTGCCGCCGCCACCTCGACCGGCGGCATGACCAATAAGCGGCCAGGGCGCGTAGGCGATTCGCCCCTGCCGGGCGCCGGCTGCTTTAGCAACAGGCGGGTGGCGGTCTCCTGCACCGGCACTGGCGAAGTCTTTATTCGCACCCTGGCCGCCTATGACGTCGCCGCGCTGATGGAATACAGCGGCTACAGTCTGCGCCAGGCATGCGCGCACGTGATTCACGATAAAATCCCCACGCTGGAGGGCAGCGGCGGCCTGATCGCCATCGACGCCGACGGCAATATCGCCATGCCGTTCAACACCGAAGGCATGTATCGCGGCTACGGCTATGCGGGCGAAAGTCCGGTAGTGGATATCTGGCGGACACGCTAAGGAGCCGCCATGACAGAACCTTCTTCCCCCTTCATGCTGGCGGACGACAGCGTACTGGCGGTGCGCGATCTCAGCGTCAGCTTCACGCAGCAGGGCCAGGTGACCCAGGCGGTGCGCCAGCTCTCGCTGGAGGTGCGGCGCGGCGAAACCCTGGCGCTGGTTGGCGAATCGGGCTCCGGGAAATCAGTGACTTCGCTGGCGCTGATGCGCCTGATCGAACAGAGCGGCGGGCGCCTGGAGAGCGGCGAGCTGTGGCTACGGCGGCGCGATAATTCCGTCGTCGATCTGGCGCGGCTGCGGCAGTCGCAGATGCGCGCCATTCGCGGCGCTGATATGGCAATGATTTTTCAGGAGCCGATGACTTCGCTGAATCCGGTGTTTCCGGTCGGCGAACAGATCGCCGAGTCGGTGCGGCTGCATCAGGGCAAAAGCCACCAGCAGGCGCTGGCGGAGGCGCGGCGGATGCTCGATCTGGTGCGCATCCCCGAAGCGCAAAACGTCATGACCCGCTTTCCCCATCAGCTTTCCGGCGGCATGCGCCAGCGCGTGATGATCGCCATGGCGCTCTCATGCCGCCCGGCGCTGCTGATCGCCGACGAGCCGACCACGGCGCTGGACGTCACCATTCAGGCGCAGATCCTTCAACTGATCCGCGTGCTGCAAAAAGAGATGGAAATGGGGGTGATTTTTATCACTCACGATATGGGCGTGGTGGCGGAGATGGCGGATCGCGTTCAGGTGATGTACCGCGGCGAGGTGGTGGAAAGCAACGACACCGCCGCGCTGTTCAGCGCGCCGCAGCAGCCTTATACGCGCGCGCTGTTGGCGGCGGTGCCGCGCCTCGGCGCGATGCATGGTCAGCCGCTGCCGCGCAAGTTTCCGCTGCCGGGCGAACAGGAGAGCCGGGAAATGCTGCCCGATACGGTGCGGCGCGAGGAACAGCCCATTTTGCAGGTGCGCGACCTGGTAACCCGTTTCGATATTCGCGCCGGCCTGCTGAACCGCGTGAAGTGGCGGGTGCATGCGGTGGAGAAGGTCAGCTTCGATCTGCATGCGGGCGAGACCCTGGCGCTGGTGGGAGAGTCGGGCTGCGGCAAGTCGACCACCGGCCGCTCGCTGTTGCGTCTGGTGGAAAGCCAGGGCGGCAGCATTACCTTTAACGGCCAGCGCATTGATCGCCTGCGGCCGCATCAGCTGTCGCACCTGCGCCGCGATATCCAGTTTATCTTTCAGGACCCGTACGCCTCGCTCGATCCGCGTCTTACCGTCGGCTTTTCGATTATGGAGCCGCTGCTGATTCATAAGGTGATGTCGCGCGCCGAAGCGGAAAAGCGCGTCGCCTGGCTGCTGGAAAAGGTGGGCTTGCTGCCGGAACACGCCCGTCGCTATCCGCACGAGTTTTCCGGCGGACAGCGGCAGCGTATCTGCATTGCCCGCGCGCTGGCGCTCAACCCGAAAGTGGTGATCGCCGATGAATCGGTGTCGGCGCTGGATGTCTCGATACAGGCGCAGATCGTTAATCTGATGCTCGATTTACAGCGTGAATTCGGCATCGCGTTTCTGTTTATTTCGCACGATATGGCGGTAGTGGAGCGCATCAGCCATCGCGTGGCGGTGATGTATCTCGGACAGATTGTGGAGATCGGCCCGCGGCAGGCGGTGTTTGAAAATCCGCAGCATCCCTATACCCGCAAGCTGATGGCGGCGGTGCCGGTAGCCGATCCGGGACACCGACGCCGCGAACGCGCGCTGCTGGTGGATGAGCTGCCCAGCCCGCTGCGCGCGCCAGGTGACGAGCCTGCCGTCGCGCCGTTAATCAAAGTAGGCGATGGGCACTACGTCGCCCGTCACACCATCAGCGGCGCCTGAGCGGGCCCGGCTTTTGCATAACTCAGACAGGGACTACAGGAGAATAAGCATTATGACAATTCAGACATCACGCAAATGGCTGTTGACGGCCGGCCTGCTCGGCGCCGTCGCCGCCGCGCCCGCCTGGGCGGCGAAGGATGCGGTTATCGCCGTCGGCTCCAACTTCACCACCCTCGATCCGTACGACGCCAACGACACGCTGTCGCAGGCGGTGGCGAAATCTTTTTATCAGGGGCTGTTCGGCTTCGATAAAGATATGAAGCTGGTGAACGTGCTGGCGGAAAGCTATCAGGCCAGCCCGGACGGCCTGACCTGGACTATCAAGCTGCGCTCCGGCATTAAGTTCCAGGACGGCACCGACTTCAACGCCGAAGCGGTGAAGGTCAACCTCGACCGCGCCAGCGACGAGGATAACCACCTTAAGCGCTACAACCTGTTTAAGCATATCGCCACCACCGAGGTGATTGATCCCACCACGGTGAAAATCACTCTGAAGCAGCCGTTCTCCGCCTTTATCAATATTCTGGCGCACCCGGCGGCGGCGATGATCTCGCCGACGGCGCTGAAAAAATATGGCAAAGAGATCGGCTTCCATCCGGTCGGCACCGGGCCGTATGAGTTTGTCACCTGGAATCAGACCGATTTTGTGAAGGTGAAGAAGTGGGATGGCTACTGGAAAAAAGGCTATCCGAAGCTGGATTCCATCACCTGGCGTCCGATTGTCGACAACAACACCCGCGCGGCGATGCTGCAAACCGGCGAGGCTAACTTCGCCTTCCCGGTTCCCTACGAGCAGGCGAAGCGGCTGGAGCAAAACGGCAAGCTGGATTTGGTCAGTTCGCCCTCGATCATGCAGCGTTATATCAGCCTGAACGTGACGCAGAAGCCGTTTGATAACCCGAAAGTACGTGAGGCGATCAACTACGCCATTAACCGTCAGGCGCTGACTAAGGTCGCTTTTGCCGGTTACGCCACTCCGGCGACCGGCATTGTGCCGCCGTCGATTGAGTATGCGCAGAGCTATCCGGCGTTTGAATACAACCCGGCGAAGGCGCGCGAGCTGCTGAAAGAGGCGGGTTACCCCAACGGTTTCAGCACGACGCTCTGGTCTTCTCATAACCACAGCACCGCGCAGAAAGTGTTGCAGTTTACCCAGCAGCAACTGGCGCAGGTCGGCATCAAGGTGAAAGTCACCGCGATGGACGCCGGACAACGCGCGGCTGAAGTCGAAGGCAAAGGGCAGAAAGAGAGCGGCGTGCGCATGTTCTACACCGGCTGGTCCGCCTCCACCGGCGAAGCGGACTGGGCGCTGACGCCGCTGTTCGCCACTTCATCCTGGCCGCCGACCATCTTTAACACCGCGTTCTACAGCAATGAGCAGGTGGATAAAGATCTCAGCGACGCGCTGAAAACCACCGATAAGGCGAAAAAGGCGCAGCTGTATAAAGATGCGCAGGATCGCATCTGGAACGATCGCCCGTGGGTGCCGCTGGTGGTAGAGAAGTTGGTCTCAGCGAACACCAAATCGCTTACCGGGTTCTACGTGATGCCGGATACCTCATTTAACTTTGATGAAGCCGATCTGAAGTAATGTTCGCAGACGCCGGTTATACCGGCCGGCGTCTGCGGCGCAGGGAAACGCATGCTGAACTATTTCCTTAAACGCCTGCTGGGCCTGATTCCAACGCTGCTGATTGTGGCGGTACTGGTCTTTCTGTTTGTGCATCTGCTGCCGGGCGATCCGGCGCGGCTGGTGGCCGGGCCGGAAGCGGATGCGACGGTAGTCAATCTGGTGCGCCAGGAGCTGGGGCTGGATCAACCGCTGCCGCAGCAGTTCTGGCACTTTATGATTAACGCGCTGCAGGGCGATTTCGGCACTTCGATGGTCTCGAAACGGCCGGTATCGCAGGAGATCGCCTCGCGCTTTATGCCAACCTTTTGGCTGACGCTGACCAGCATGATCTGGTCAGTGATTTTCGGTATGGCGATCGGCATCGTCTCCGCCGTCTGGCGCAACCGCTGGCCGGATCGCATCGGCATGACGCTGGCGGTCTCCGGCATCTCTTTTCCCGCCTTCGCGCTGGGCATGCTGCTGATGCAGGTCTTCTCCGTCGAGCTGGGCTGGCTGCCGACCGTCGGCGCCGACAGCTGGCGGCACTATATCCTGCCGTCGGTGACGCTGGGCGCGGCGGTGGCGTCGATTATGGCGCGCTTCTCCCGCGCCTCTTTCGTCGAGGTGATGCAGGAGGACTACATGCGCACCGCGCGCGCGAAGGGCGTGCGCGAATCGCGGGTGTTAGTGAAACATGGCTTGCGCAACGCCATGATTCCGGTGGTCACCATGATGGGGTTGCAGTTTGGCTTTCTGCTGGGCGGCTCGATTGTGGTGGAAGTGGTGTTTAACTGGCCAGGGCTGGGACGCCTGCTGGTGGATTCGGTGGAGATGCGCGACTATCCGGTGATTCAGGCGGAGGTGCTGCTGTTTTCGCTGGAGTTTATTTTGATCAACCTGATTGTGGACATGCTGTATGCCGCTATCAATCCCGCCATACGCTACAAATAAGGAGCTGCGATGAACAACTGGCGACGTGAAGCGGCTTTGAAGGCAATGCCTCTGCAACGCAACGACGGAGTGCGCACGCCGTGGCGCGAGTTCTGGCGGCGCTTTCGTCGTCAGCATGTGGCGCTGGTGGCGGGCGTATTTGTGCTGGCGCTGATTGTGCTGGCGATTATCGCCCCGTGGGTGGCGCCGTTCGATGCAGAGAACTATTTCGACTACGACCGGCTCACCGAAGGGCCGTCCGCCATGCACTGGTTCGGCGTCGATTCGCTGGGGCGCGATATCTTCAGCCGCGTGCTGGTCGGCACGCGCATTTCGCTGCTGGCGGGCTTCTTTTCCGTGGCGATCGGCACGGTGATCGGCACCGCGCTCGGCCTGCTGGCGGGCTACTACGAAGGCTGGTGGGATCGCATCATTATGCGCATCTGCGACGTATTGTTCGCTTTTCCCGGCATTCTGCTGGCGATTGCGGTGGTGGCGATCATGGGCAGCGGCATGTCCAACGTGATTGTCGCGGTGGCGATTTTCAGCGTGCCCGCTTTCGCCCGTCTGGTGCGCGGCAATACGCTGGTGTTAAAGCATCAGACTTTTATCGAATCGGCGCGCAGCATCGGCGCTTCGGACTGGACGATTATTGTGCGCCATATCTTGCCCGGTACGGTATCGTCGATCGTGGTCTATTTCACTATGCGCATCGGCACGTCGATCATTACCGCCGCCAGCCTCTCTTTCCTTGGACTTGGCGCGCAGCCGCCGACGCCGGAGTGGGGCGCGATGCTGAACGAGGCGCGGGCGGATATGGTGATGGCGCCGCACGTGGCGATCTTCCCCAGCCTGGCGATTTTCCTGACAGTGCTGGCGTTCAACCTGCTGGGCGACGGCCTGCGCGACGCGCTCGATCCGAAGCTGAAGAGTTGATATCTGTAAAGACAGAGCCCCGTATAACGGGGCTGTTTTTCGCTGGTGGGACAAGTGTGCTTCCGCATGCGGTCGACTGGAAACTGTTCAGGTAAGGTGTTTTAATCATTTGGGATGTTTAAGGAAAGGATCCGATGACAGGGCTTTGCAGGGAAAGCACAGGCTGATTTGTTTGGGGCAGGTGATGGTTAATTAGGGATGAAAGAATGACAACAAGTGAATAATTGCTTTTAAAGTCGGGCTTCAGTCAAAAAGAAGTACAAAAGCTCAAGAACAATATTGAAAATCACGGCGGTTCCGGCATAGAGCCCCTTAATGTTATCTATTTTTACGTCTAAAGTTCTACCTGTTACGATACAGTTTACCTGCGCCTTTCATGTATACTCGTCGTGTAGTTTTTTAAATTTTAAGGATGAAAGGCGGGAGTGCTATGAAAGTGAGTGAGGCAGACCTGTTGAGAGCAGGTTTTAGCAACGCTGATATTCTAAAAATTAAAAACAACACCAAGAGCTACGGTGGCTCACTGGCTGAAGCCATACAGGATCTGGCCAACCGCTTCATTTTAGCAAGTAGTGTTGTATTTTGCTGTTTACTCGTTTGGGGATTGTTAATTGCTTTCGGTTCAGACGAACACGTATTTACTGGCTCAATAGGTCTACTTTGTGGTATTGCGGTTGCTGTATTCATACAACCGCCTGGGCTCGCCTATAAATCATGGCGCTATCGAAGAATGGTGCGGAGTTAATCGTTAGTGTTATCGGTTGTCAGCAGATCAAAGATGACTTTAGCTTTTACGCCATAACCCACAATTTTCATTGTCAGTTTTGGTCTGCTCATGGTGTCCACCTTTCTATAAAAGTCACGCGGAAGCCATCTGAATAAACGCCAGGTACCAGGTTTTCTCGCAAGCCCAAATATACTGTAGGCACTGGCGCTTAACGTGGCCGCATTATAGAAAGCCAATCCCGATTTTGGTTTGAAACCCATATACTGTGCGATTTCCATAGCCCCATCTGCAAATATCCCTTCAGACTTATACTGATCGCCGTAACGAAGGCGAGCTGCCTCCTTTGTTATTCCATTAACACCGTCGACAAAGAGTACGGCGCCGGCGAGTACGCCTACTGGCGTCATTGATGACATCATGATCATTCCGCCGAACAGCGCGGCGCCTGAAACGACAACATGGACAGCGGAAATAACATACCCAACGATTTTGTTATTCTCTCGGACAAATTCTACCTTTGCGTAAACCTTCGCTGCCTTCATGCGTAGCATTCTGTCCTGTTCCTGAAGGTTTTCCGTTTCTATCCTCAAATTTTTAATACATGCCATGCACTCTTCGTCTGATTTTGCTCGTCGAGCGGAGGTAAACTGTTGATCAATAAATCCTTTAATTTCCTCGATGAACTTTATCCTGGTGATACTATCTGTGAGATGGAACGCTGATATTGTATTCGCTGTATTGATCAGTTTTCGGGCTTCAAGATTAACCATGGTTTCCGCCCAGGCTTTATTCCTGCCGCCTGAGCGCATCATATTAAGCAACGCTGCATCCATACTTATTCTCCTGTCTATTATATAGCCGATAATACCCTTTTATTTTTAGCTGTAAACCGCCCATTCAGCCGTAAACAGCTGGATAACTTCCAGGAAGTATATAAGTGCTTTTAAGTGTGATCTGTCACGCAGCTCCCTGTACTCGCCCCGGAGAGTCAAAATTCGCATCGCTGCGCTGACACAGGGAGATCCATGTACCGAGGCCAACGCGACATATTCATGCTCGATAGACAGTCGGAAATCTGTTTTCTGACTGAGGTAAAAATGAGCCTATTTAACCATCGTAACGATCCCGCCCGAATGGACAGGCAAAGGAACACCGGCACGCGCCAAACTATCTGACGCTCAAAAACGAGTAGATCAGTGCTAATAAATCCGTACCCGGTTCCGGCAGGTTTTGGCTGGTGAGCATGAGCGAAGCGCCACGGACCAGTGCAGTGGCAACATCAATAAGTGCATTGCGGCGATACGAGTCGGCGCTAAAGCGTAGCGGAGAAGCTTCTGACATAATGAGGGAACGGCATAGAAGCGATCGCCTTAATTGTTGGCACAATCAGGAGATCATATTTTTCTATGCCCGTCCTTTATTACCCGCCCATTACTGGCGATCCCTCAGCGCCGGGACGGGCTTTTTTACTGTCGGGCTAATCGGTCAGACCTTGCTGCCCCACAGATCGTATTCGTCGGCATGTTCGACTTTTACTCGCACCACATCGCCTGCTTTCAGCTGCGTTTCGCCGTTAAGGTAGACTGCGCCGTCGATTTCCGGCGCGTCAGCCATACTGCGGCCGATGGCGCCTTCTTCATCCACCTCGTCGATCATCACCAGAATCTCGCGGCCCACTTTTTCCTGCAGGCGTTCGCTGGAAATGCGCTGCTGCAATTGCATAAAGCGATCGTAACGCTCCTGCTTCACCGACTCCGGCACCTGATCCGGCAACTGGTTGGCGGTCGCGCCTTCCACCGGGCTGTACTGGAAGCAACCGACGCGATCCAGACGCGCCTCTTGCAGGAAGTCGAGCAGCATCTGGAAATCTTCTTCCGTTTCGCCGGGAAAGCCGACGATAAAGGTCGAGCGCAGGGTGATTTCCGGGCAGATTTCACGCCAGCGCTTGATGCGCTCCAGCGTGCGCTCAACCGCCCCAGGCCGCTTCATCAGCTTCAGGATGCGAGGGCTGGCGTGCTGTAACGGAATATCGAGGTAGGGCAGGATTTTGCCTTCCGCCATCAGCGGAATAACCTCGTCCACGTGCGGATAAGGGTAGACGTAGTGCAAACGCACCCAGACGCCCAGTTTCGCCAGCTGTTCGCACAGGCTGACCATGCTGGTTTTCACCGGCGAGCCGTTCCAGAAGCCGGTGCGGTGTTTCACATCTACGCCGTAGGCGGAGGTATCCTGCGAGATCACCAGCAACTCTTTTACTCCGGCGGAAACCAAACGCTTCGCCTCATCCAGCACCTCGCCGATCGGACGGCTGTCGAGATCGCCGCGCATCGACGGAATGATGCAGAAGGTACAGCGGTGGTTGCAGCCTTCGGAAATTTTCAGGTAAGCGTAGTGGCGCGGCGTCAGCTTCACGCCTTGTTCCGGCACCAGGCTCAGGAACGGATTGTGCTGCGGCTTCGGCGCGTAGCGATGAACGTGTGACAGCACCTGCTCATAGCTGTGTGGGCCGGTAATCTCCAGCACTTTCGGATGCACTTCGCGGATCTGATCCTCTTTGGCGCCGAGGCAGCCGGTGACGATCACTTTACCGTTGCTGTTCAGCGCTTCGCCGATCGCTTCCAGCGACTCCTGCACCGCGCTGTCGATAAAGCCGCAGGTGTTGACGATGACCACGTCTGCATCATCGTAGCGCGGCACGACTTCATAACCTTCAGTGCGCAGTTCTGTCAAAATGCGCTCGGAATCCACCAGGTTTTTCGGGCAGCCTAATGATAAAAAACCAATCTTAGCCATTTTTTTGTACTATTGAGTTATTGATAGCCGGGGATTATACAGATGCCACAACTATTCAGCTATATCAGGTGGTCAAGCAGCCGCCAGGATCAGGGTACGACAAAAACCAGGCAACTTAGCTCAGCTAAAGCCTTTGCCAAAAAACATAATCTTGAAATGAGTGAGATTTATGAGAAAGGAGTGAGTGCTTACCGTGGTAAACATGCTGATGCAAAGCAGGGAGGAAAGCTGGGCCTGTTCCTCAAAGCGGTGGAAGAAGGAGTTATACCCTCTGATTCTTGGCTCTATGTAGAGAATTTAGACAGAATTCATAGAGGTAATATAGACGAAGCACTTGAATTATTTATCAAAATCCTGCGTCTGGGATTGACGATTGTTACTGGAATGGATGAGCGTATCTACACACGCGAATCGATACGAAAAAATTACACGGATCTTATCATTTCGATCACGTTATTCTCTCGTTCCAATGAGGAATCGAATACAAAAAGAGATAGGGTGTTAAGTAATGTTGAAGAGTTGATCAAACTTCAAAAGAAAGGAAAAGGGGTTAATATCAAAGCTGTTGGTCGCCATGTTTTTTGGGTTGATGACACCGGTTCCTCTTACGAAGCCGTGGTGATGCTGCCAACTTACTGATTTAGTGTATGATGGTGTTTTTGAGGTGCTCCAGTGGCTTCTGTTTCTATCACCTGTCCTCCTGTTCAGCTACTGACGGGGTGGTGCGTAACGGCAAAAGCACTGCCGGACATCAGCGC
>NZ_JANION010000019.1:0-12570 GCF_024610815.1 Mixta sp. | reverse complement strand
TGTTAAGGGCAGGAAAGATAACAATGGCGAAAACAGACTATTACGAGATTTTAGGCGTCCCGAAGTCTGCGGAAGAGCGTGAAATCAAAAAGGCCTATAAACGCCTGGCGATGAAGTACCATCCTGACCGCAATCCGGGCGACAAGGAAGCCGAAGCCAAATTTAAAGAAGTCAAAGAGGCTTATGAAGTCCTGACCGATGCGCAGAAACGCGCCGCGTACGATCAGTACGGCCATGCGGCCTTTGAACAGGGCGGCATGGGCGGCGGTGGTTTTGGCGGCGGCTTCGGCGGCGGCGCGGACTTCAGCGATATCTTTGGCGACGTCTTTGGCGACATCTTTGGCGGCGGCCGTCGGCAGCGCGCGGCCCGTGGCGCCGATTTACGCTACAACATGGAGCTGACGCTGGAAGAAGCGGTCCGCGGCGTGACCAAAGAGATCCGTATCCCTACGCTGCAGGAATGTGACGTTTGCCACGGCAGCGGCGCGAAATCCGGCACGCAGCCGCAGACCTGTCCGACCTGTCACGGTGCGGGCCAGGTGCAGATGCGTCAGGGCTTTTTCACCGTACAGCAGGCGTGCCCCAGCTGTCATGGTCGCGGCTCTATCATTAAAGATCCCTGCAACGCCTGTCATGGACATGGCCGCGTAGAAAAATCGAAAACGCTGTCGGTGAAAATTCCGGCTGGCGTGGATACCGGCGACCGTATTCGCCTGAGCGGCGAAGGCGAAGCGGGCGAGCATGGCGCGCCGGCGGGCGATCTTTATGTTCAGGTCTCGGTGAAAAAACACCCGATCTTCGAGCGTGAAGACAATAACCTCTATTGCGAAGTGCCGATCAACTTTGCGATGGCGGCGCTCGGCGGCGAAATCGAAGTCCCGACGCTGGATGGCCGCGTGAAGCTGAAAGTGCCGGCGGAAACGCAGACTGGTAAGCTGTTCCGCATGCGTGGCAAAGGGGTTAAATCGGTGCGCGGCGGTAATCAGGGCGACCTGCTGTGCCGCGTAGTGGTGGAAACCCCGGTCAGCCTGAGCGAAAAACAGAAATCGCTGCTGCGTGAGCTTGAAGAGAGCTTTGGCGGACCAAGCGGTGAGAAAAACAGCCCGCGCTCGAAAAGCTTTTTCGACGGCGTGAAAAAATTCTTCGACGATTTGACGCGTTAATCGCATCGCCTCCAGACGCCCCGTCCAGGGGCGTTTTTTTATCTTCCGTTTCTCCTCTGTTCCTCTTCCATCCCTGCATATCTTTCACGCTTTACTATGATTCAGCGCTGGCCCATATCTTTGCACCACGGCGCCGTAACAAGCGAATAGTTCGTTTTTACCGAGCAATAACCGCAAAATAACCTGTTATTGCCGAATCATTAAAAGACGTATGCTTAGCAGCAAAAGCAATCGTATCGGGATGAGGAGATCGGGATGGTTAAGCGTTTTTTTGCCAATGAGGCGTCGGGCGGCATTGTGCTGATCGTGGCGGCGGCGTTAGCGATGCTGCTGGCGAATATGGATGCGACCCAACATTTTTACGCCTCGCTGCTGGCGATGCCGGTAGAGCTTCGTTTTGGCGATCTGCATATCAATAAGGATATGCTGCTGTGGATCAACGATGCGCTGATGGCGGTTTTCTTTCTGTCGATCGGGCTGGAGGTGAAGCGGGAGATGGTTTCTGGTGCGCTCGCCAGCCGTGAAAAAGCGATATTTCCGCTGATCGCCGCGCTTGGCGGCATGGTGGCGCCTGGGGTGATCTTCCTGCTGTTTAACGGCGGCGATGAGGCGACGCGCAGCGGCTGGGCGATTCCCACCGCTACCGATATCGCCTTCGCGCTCGGCGTGCTGGCGCTGCTGGGTAGCCGGGTGCCGGCGGTGCTGAAAATCTTCCTGATGGCGCTGGCGATTATCGACGACCTGGGGGCGATAGTGATCATTGCGCTGTTCTACACCAGCGATCTTTCTCTGCTCTCGCTGTCCGTGGCTGGCGCAGCTATCGTGGCGCTGGCGCTGCTGAACTACTTTGACGTGCGACGCACCTCGGTATATATGGTGGTGGGCGCGGTGCTGTGGGTAGCGGTGCTGAAGTCAGGCGTACATGCGACGCTGGCGGGCGTGATTATCGGCTTTTTTATTCCCCTGGCGGAAAAAGAGGGGAAATCGCCGGCGCGCGTGTTGGAGCATGGACTGCATCCCTGGGTCACCTGGCTGATTCTGCCGCTGTTCGCCTTTGCCAACGCGGGCGTCGCGCTGGATGGCGTATCGGCGAGCGATATCTTCTCGCTGCTGCCGCTGGGCATTATTCTTGGTCTGTTTATCGGCAAGCCGCTGGGCATTACGCTTTTCTGCTGGCTGGGTATTCGCCTGGGCATCGCGAAACTGCCGCAGGGAAGCTCGCTGCGCGATATCGCCGCCATCGGCGTGCTGTGCGGCATCGGCTTTACCATGTCGATTTTTATCGCCTCGCTGGCCTACGGCGATCTGAGCGCTGAGCTGATCGTGTTGGCGAAGCTGGGGATCCTGAGCGGTTCGTTGATCTCGGCGGTAGTAGGGTATCTGCTGCTGCGTAACAGATTGCGTTAAGCGCATAGCTGGCAGGCCGCAGGGAAGGATGATGCTGAGGCTTAGCACAAGGAGTCATTGATGTCGCAGATTAACTATAACCACCTCTACTATTTCTGGCAGGTTTGCAAGCAGGGTTCGATTGTCAGCGCGGCGGAGACGCTTTTTCTCACGCCGCAGACTATCACCGGCCAGATTAAGGCGCTTGAGGAACGGTTGCAGGGCAAGCTGTTCAGGCGACAGGGCAGGGGTATTGTGCCGACTGAGTTAGGGCAGCTGGTGTTCCGCTACGCCGATCGCATGTTTACGCTCAGCCAGGAGATGATGGACATCGTGAACTACCGCAAGGAGTCCAACCTGCTGTTTGATGTCGGCGTGGCGGACGCGCTGTCGAAGCGGCTGGTGAGTAAAGTGCTGGAAACGGTGGTACAGGATGATGAACGCATCCATTTACGCTGTTTCGAATCGACCCATGAAATGCTGCTGGAACAGCTTAGCCAGCATAAGCTCGATATGATCCTGTCCGACTGTCCGGTAGATTCTACCCAGCAGGAGGGGCTGTTCTCCGTTAAGCTGGGCGAATGCGGCGTCAGCTTCTGGTGCACGCCGCCGCTGCCGCAGCGGCCGTTTCCCGCCTGTCTTGAGGAGCGGCGCCTGTTGATCCCCGGACGGCGCTCTATGCTGGGCCGTCAGCTGCAGCGCTGGCTGAGCGCGCAGGCGCTGCAGGTAGAGATTCTCGGCGAGTTTGACGATGCGGCGCTGATGAAAGCCTTCGGCGCCGCTAATCATGCCATTTTTGTCGCGCCCACGCTTTACGGTCAGGATATTTATCACGACAGCGACATTCAGGAGGTGGGAAGGCTGGAAGAGGTGATGGAAGAATACTATGTGATTTTCGCCGAACGCATGATCCAGCATCCAGCCGTGCAGCGTATTTGCAATCATGATTTTTCCGCATTATTTTGCGGTTGATAACGAATTATCATTTAGCGGGATCTCTTTTCCGCGCGGCCTTTATTTTCTTTATTACAGCAGGTGGAAAAACAGATTGTTTCGCTACGACTTTCGATCCACCTGTTAACAGAGTTTTTGCAGTTTTGTCTGGTTTCCTTCATCCATTGGCAATTAGGCAAAATTCTCATTTTTTCAATATTCATTTACTGCCATTTTACCTTTCTTTACGCTACGCCCTGATAACCCACAACCTTGAGGACCCCATACCTCCCCGGCGCGCTGACGGCGGTGTTATGACGTCCATCCAACGGACGGAATAAGGTCATCTCAGGAGCAAATATGCAAAACGAAAAGAATAAAACGGCGTCTGTTTTAAACGTTCCCCACCCGGGATTAACACGGCAATTTTCTTTCCCCGCACTGTCTCATTATCAAATGCTGTTTATTACGGTCAGCATGATCAATTTATCGATAATGAGCTGGGCATTCGCCAGCGGCAGCTGGTGGAACGAGAACCATATTTCCACAGGCAACTTCGGCAATATGGTGATCGCTAATCTTTGCGTTACGGTGCTTATTCGTCAGCAATATCTGATTAACGGACTGTTTCAGCTGGTCTGGCGGGTGCCGACGCACTGGCCGCTGGCGCTGCGTCGGCATCTGGCAAACGTCTATCAGTTTGGCGGGCTGCACTCCGGCTGCGCCACCTTTAGCTGCATCTGGCTGCTGCTGTTTACCCTGGCGGCGTTTTATCAGCAGCGGGCGCAGGGCGGCCTGTCAACGGAGCTGCTGACGATTAACGCGCTGCTGGTGATAATGCTCACTCTGATCTGCCTCACCGCGTTGCCGCAGGTAAGGCGGCGCTATCATAACCTGTTCGAGCATATGCACCGTTACGTCGGCTGGGGCTCGCTGGCATGCTCCTGGCTGCAGGTGCTGTGGTTTATTCGCGACAGCCACCATGGAGAATGGCGCTGGCATCACGTCAGTCACGCGTTCGCCTTCTGGGGACTGCTGACCATTACCTGCAGCATCATCCTGCCCTGGCTGCGTCTGCGACGCGTGCCGGTGAAAGTGACGCGGCCTTCCTCGCACGCCGTCATTATTGAGTTTGCGCTACCGCACGATCCCTTCCCGGGATCGACGCTGCCCATCAGCCTCGATCCGCTGACGGAATGGCATGCGTTCGCTAATATTCCGCTGGTGACCCGACCGGGCTGCCGGATGCTGATCTCGCGCGCCGGCGACTGGACCGGACGCTTTATTGATAACCCGCCTTCGCACGTCTGGTTTAAGGGCATTCCTACCCCTGGCGTCGGCAGCATGAACAAAATTTTCAACTCGGTGGTTTACGTGGCGACCGGCAGCGGCATTGGCCCGTTGTTGCCGCATCTGGTGAACAATCCGCGGCCCTGCAAACTCATCTGGTCAACGCGCAATCCAATCGTGACCTACGGCGAAGCTTTCGTGAATGAGATTATCGCGGCGCATCCCGGCGTGCTGATTTGGGATACTGACGCCCACGGCAAGCCCGACCTGCTTTCGCTGGCCTGTCAAAAGGTGAAGGAGATCGATGCGGAGGCGGTGATTTGTATCGCTAACCGGCCGCTGACCGACTATGTGGTGGAAGGGTGCGAAGCGCAGGGGATTGCGGCCTACGGCGCCATTTGGGATTCGTGATTCGCCTGAATCGCAGACAAAAAAAACCGGCCAGATGGCCGGTTCTTTCAAAGCTGATTAACAAGCGGCGATTAAGCCAGTTTGTTGATCTGTGCAGTCAGGTTTGCTTTATGACGTGCAGCTTTGTTCTTGTGGATCAGACCTTTAGCAGCCTGACGGTCCACGATCGGTTGCATTTCGTTAAATGCTTTCTGTGCAGCTTCTTTGTCGCCAGCTTCAACTGCTGCGTATACTTTCTTGATGAAAGTACGCATCATGGAACGACGGCTTGCGTTATGCTTGCGACGTTTCTCAGATGTTACGGCGCGTTTCTTAGCTGATTTGATATTAGCCAAGGTCCAACTCCCAAATATGTTCTATACGGACAAATCAAAGGCCGAGGACTATGCCTTTTACGCCTTATTTTGTCAATGGATTTGTGCAAATAAGCGCCGTTTTACAAACAACGCCCGGTTACGTAATTGATGGCGCAAGATTCTACCAGTTTCCCTTCGCTGAATACAGTATTTCGCAAGAAAAAAAGCGCTATTCCCGGCGCTCAGGCTCTGCGGCAAGGAAATCGTCGCCAGAACGACGGAAAGGCGCCGCGACGGGTTAACCTTGGCGGTTGTACAAGGTATAATCCGCTGATTTCCACCAACTTGAGTCAGCCATGAAGTTTATACGCGGCATTCACAATCTTCGGACGCAGCATCGCGGCTGTGTGCTGACTATCGGCAATTTCGATGGCGTGCATCGTGGCCATCAGGCGCTGCTGGCTCGCCTGCGCGAAGAGGGACAGCGTCGCGGCCTGCCCGTGATGGTTATGCTGTTCGAGCCGCAGCCGCTTGAGCTGTTCGCAGCCGATAAAGCGCCGGCGCGCCTGACGCGTCTGCGTGATAAACTGAAATACCTGGCGCAGGAGGGCGTCGACGCCGTGCTGTGCGTACGCTTCGACCGCCGTTTCGCCGCGGTTAGCGCGCAAAGCTTCGTGAACGATCTGCTGGTCGATAAGCTGGGCGTACAGTTTCTCGCCGTTGGTGATGATTTCCGTTTCGGCGCTGGTCGCGAAGGGGATTTCCTGTTATTACAGAAGGCGGGCGCGGAGTATGGCTTTGACGTTATCAGCACCCAAACCTTCAGTGAAGGCGGCAGACGCATCAGCAGCACGGCGATTCGCCAGGCGCTGGCGGAAGATAATCTGACGCTGGCCGAGGCGCTTCTGGGGCACCCGTTCGCCCTGTCGGGCCGTGTTGTGCATGGCGATGCCCTGGGCCGCACCATCGGTTTCCCTACGGCGAATATTCTGCTGCGGCGCATTGTTTCGCCGGTAAAGGGCGTTTATGCCGTAGAAGTCTACGGCTTAAGCGAACATCCCCTGCCTGGCGTGGCGAACATCGGAACGCGGCCAACGGTCGCCGGTCTGCGTCAGCAGCTGGAGGTGCATCTGCTGGATACGGCGATGAATATGTACGGACGCCATATCGACGTGGTGCTGCGCCAAAAAATACGTAACGAGCAGCGTTTTCCATCCCTGGATGCGCTTAAAGAGCAAATTGCTAAAGATGTGGTGACGGCCCGCGCATTCTTCGGGCTTAAAACACCGGTGTAACAACCGAAACACGGAATCGAGAATCTGATGAGTGACTATAAATCTACCCTGAATTTGCCGGAAACGGGGTTCCCGATGCGTGGCGATCTCGCCAAACGCGAACCGGGTATGCTGCAACGCTGGTATGATGACAATCTGTACGGCATCATCCGCGAAGCCAAAAAAGGGAAAAAAACCTTTATTCTGCACGATGGCCCTCCCTATGCGAACGGCAGCATTCACATTGGTCACTCAGTCAATAAGATTCTGAAAGACATTATTATCAAATCCAAAGGTCTGTCGGGCTTCGACTCGCCGTACGTGCCGGGCTGGGACTGTCACGGTCTGCCGATCGAACATAAGGTCGAGCAAATGATCGGCAAGCCGGGCGAGAAAGTCAGCGCCGCCGAATTCCGCGAAGCCTGCCGTAAATATGCGGCTGAGCAGGTCGCCGGCCAGAAAACCGACTTTATCCGTCTTGGCGTGCTGGGCGACTGGGAACATCCTTATCTCACGATGAACTTCCAGACGGAAGCCAACATCATCCGTGCGCTGGCGAAAATCATCGGCAACGGCCACCTGCATAAAGGCGCGAAGCCGGTGCACTGGTGTCTCGACTGCCGCTCCGCGCTGGCGGAAGCGGAAGTGGAATACTATGACAAAACGTCGCCGTCTATCGACGTGATGTTCAACGCCACCGACGCCGCCGCGGTCGCCGCGAAATTCGGCGCGAGCAGCGTACAAGGCCCGATTTCGCTGGTGATCTGGACCACCACGCCGTGGACCATGCCGGCCAACCGCGCCATCTCGCTGCACCCAGAGTTCGAATATCAGCTGGTGCAGATCGAAGGCCGCGCGCTGATCCTGGCGAAAGACCTGGTGGAAAGCGTGATGAAGCGCGCTGGCGTCAGCGAATGGACGGTATTAGGCAGCACGACCGGCGCGACGCTGGAGCTGATGCGTTTCCAGCACCCGTTCCTCGCTTTTGACGTGCCGGTCGTACTGGGCGAACACGTCACGCTGGATGCCGGTACCGGCGCGGTGCATACGGCGCCGGGCCACGGCCCGGATGACTATGTGATCGGTCAGAAATATGGTCTGGAAACCGCTAATCCGGTAGGGCCGGACGGCTGCTATCTGCCAGGCACCTACCCTGAACTGGACGGCGTGAACGTTTTCAAAGCCAACGATATGATCGTCGAGCTGCTGCGCAGCAAAGCGGCGCTGCTGCACGTTGAAAAGCTGCATCACAGCTATCCGCACTGCTGGCGGCATAAAACGCCGATCATCTTCCGCGCGACGCCGCAATGGTTCGTCAGCATGGATCAGAAAGGGCTGCGCGCGCAGTCGTTGAAAGAGATCAAAGGCGTGCAGTGGATCCCGGACTGGGGTCAGGCGCGCATCGAATCGATGGTGGAAAACCGTCCTGACTGGTGTATCTCTCGCCAGCGCACCTGGGGCGTGCCGATGGCGCTGTTCGTGCATAACGAAACCGAACAGCTCCACCCGGATACCCTGACGCTGATGGAAAAAGTGGCGAAGCGCGTTGAGCAGGACGGCATTCAGGCGTGGTGGGATCTCGATCCGCGCGATCTGATGGGCGACGATGCCGATCATTATCGCAAGGTGCCGGATACGCTGGACGTCTGGTTCGACTCTGGATCGACGCACGCGTCGGTGGTCGACGTGCGCCCGGAATTCCACGGCCACAGCGCCGATATCTATCTGGAAGGTTCGGATCAGCACCGCGGCTGGTTCATGTCCTCACTGATGATTTCCACGGCGATGAAAGGCAAAGCGCCTTACCGTCAGGTGCTGACGCACGGCTTCACCGTCGACGGCCAGGGCCGCAAGATGTCCAAATCGTTGGGCAACACCGTCAGCCCGCAGGATGTGATGAACAAGCTGGGCGCGGATATTCTGCGTCTGTGGGTCGCCTCGACCGACTACTCCGGCGAAATGGCCGTATCGGACGAGATCCTGAAGCGCTCTGCCGACGCCTACCGTCGTATCCGCAACACCGCGCGTTTCCTGTTGGCCAACCTGAACGGCTTTAACCCGGAAACCGATCTGGTGAAGCCGGAAGAGATGGTGGTGCTGGATCGCTGGGCCGTGGGCCGCGCGCAGGCGGCGCAGGCGGACATCATCAACTCTTACGAAAACTATGATTTCCATGAAGTGGTGCAGCGCCTGATGCAGTTCTGCTCGGTGGAGATGGGGTCGTTCTACCTCGACATCATCAAAGACCGTCAGTACACCGCGAAAAGCGACAGCGTGGCGCGTCGCAGCTGCCAGAGCGCGCTCTGGTATATCGCCGAGGCGCTGGTGCGCTGGATGGCGCCGATCATGTCCTTTACCGCCGACGAAATCTGGAGCTACCTGCCGGGCAAACGCGCGCAGTATGTCTTCACCGAAGAGTGGTACGACGGCCTGTTCGGTCTGGCGGACAATGAGTCGCTGAACGACAGCTACTGGGCTGAGCTGCTGAAAGTGCGCGGCGAAGTCAACAAGGTGATCGAGCAGGCGCGCGGCGACAAGCGCATCGGCGGCTCGCTGGAAGCGACGGTCACGCTGTATGCCGACGCCGCGCTGGCCGAAAAGCTGACCGCGCTGGGCAACGAGCTGCGCTTCGTGCTGCTGACTTCCGGCGCGCAGGTGGCGGACTACGCGCTGGCGCCTGAAGAAGCGCAGCAGAGCGAGACGTTAAAAGGTCTGAAAATTGCGCTGCATAAAGCGGAAGGGGAGAAATGCCCGCGCTGCTGGCATTACACTACCGATATTGGCCTGGACGCCGCGCACCCGGATATTTGCGGACGCTGCGTCACTAACGTCGCCGGTAATGGCGAAGAGCGTAAGTTTGCCTGATGCGTAAATCACTTTCTGCAACCGGACTGCGCTGGCTCTGGCTGGTGCTGGTGGTTATCGCCGTCGATTTCGCCAGTAAGCAATGGGTATTGGATAACCTTGCGCTGCACGAAACGATGCCGGTAATGCCGTTTTTTAATCTGTTTCATGCTCATAACTACGGGGCGGCGTTTAGCTTCCTCGCGGATAAGGGCGGCTGGCAACGTTGGTTCTTCGCCGGCATCGCTATCGCTATCGTTGTGGCGCTGCTGGTGATGATGTATCGCACAGCGGCCAGCCAGAAACTTAACAATATCGCCTACGCGCTGATTATCGGCGGTGCGCTGGGCAACCTGTTTGATCGCGCCTGGCACGGCTTTGTCGTCGATTTCATCGACTTCTATATTGGCGGGTGGCATTTCGCCACCTTCAATATTGCCGACTGCGGCATCTGCGTCGGCGCCGCGCTGATCGTGCTGGAGGGCTTTTTTACCCCTTCCGGCAAACAGGCGAAGCAAAAGGGCAAGGCATGACCGACTCTGTACAGCGCGATAGCGCGGTGCTGCTGCACTTCACGTTAAAGCTGGAAGATGGTTCGACGGCGGAATCGACGCGCGCCAACGGCAAACCGGCGCTGTTTCGCCTTGGCGACGGCAGCCTCTCTGACGCGCTGGAAACGGCGCTGCTCGGACTGCGCGTCGGCGAGAAAAAAGCGTTTACGCTGGAGCCGGAAGCGGCGTTCGGCAGCGTCAGCCCCGATCTGATTCAGTACTTCTCACGACGCGATTTTATTCAGACGGGCGAGCCGGAAGTCGGCGCCATCATGCTGTTTACCGGTATGGACGGCAGTGAAATGCCGGGCGTTATCCGCGAAATCGCGGGTGACTCGATTACCGTTGACTTTAACCATCCGTTAGCCGGTCGCACCGTTCACTTCGATGTCGAGGTGCTGGAGATCGACCCGGCGCTGGAGAGTGACGCATGAAAATCCTGTTAGCGAATCCGCGCGGCTTTTGCGCCGGCGTCGATCGCGCCATCAGTATCGTAGAACGCGCGCTGGAGATGTACGGCGCGCCAATCTACGTGCGTCATGAGGTGGTGCATAACCGCTACGTGGTGAACAGCCTGCGCGAACGCGGCGCCATTTTTATCGAGGAGATCGCAGAGGTGCCGGACGGTGCCATTCTGATCTTCTCGGCGCACGGCGTGTCACAGGCGGTGCGCGCGGAAGCGAAAGCGCGCCAGCTGACGATGCTGTTCGACGCCACCTGTCCGCTGGTGACTAAAGTGCATATGGAAGTAGCGCGCGCCAGTCGCAAGGGCACCGAAGCGATCCTGATTGGTCACGCTGGCCACCCGGAAGTGGAAGGCACCATGGGGCAGTACAGCAATCCGGCGGGCGGCATGTATCTGGTGGAATCGCCGGAAGATGTCTTTACGCTGCAGGTGAAGAATGAAAACAACCTGTGCTTTATGACGCAAACCACGCTGTCGGTTGATGATACGTCAGCCGTTATTGATGCGCTGCGCCAGCGTTTCCCGCAGATAGTCGGGCCGCGCAAGGATGATATCTGTTATGCCACGACTAATCGCCAGGAAGCGGTGCGTAGCCTGGCCGCAGAGGCAGATGTGGTATTAGTGGTGGGGTCGAAAAACTCCTCTAACTCTAACCGCCTGGCTGAGCTGGCGCAGCGCGCCGGCAAGCGCGCGCAGCTGATCGATTCCGCAGAGGATATTCAGGAAAGCTGGCTGGACGGCATTGATTGCGTCGGGGTTACCGCAGGCGCCTCCGCGCCCGATATCCTGGTGCAGGAAGTGATCCAGCGGCTGCGGCAGTTTGGCGGCCAGGAGGTGATCGAGCTAAGCGGCCGTGAAGAAAACATCGTTTTCGAAGTGCCGAAAGAGCTGCGTCTCGAAGCGCGCCAGGTCGATTAATTCTCTTAGCCCGGAACGGTTTCACCTTCCGGGCTTTCTTTATGCGCTTTTCTATTCCCCAGCTTCTTTTCCCGCTCAGCTGCTTGCCCCGACGGCATCAGCGATCTGTCCTGTTGATTTCACTCGCTAATAACGTCCGGATGCTGGCGCAAATTTCTTATTATCGCCGCGCAGCACTGGTAGAGTCTCTCATCGGAGATTAACCTGTTTGGCTGAGTAAGCGAAACCTGAATTGAGAAAACAGCGATGACACAAACACAATGCCGTATAGCGATTGTTGGCGCCCCTGGACGCATGGGCCGACAGTTAATCCAGGCCATTCAGCAGGCTGAGGGCGTTTCACTCGGCGCCGCGCTGGCGCGTAAAGGCTCCTCACTGGTTGGCAGCGACGCGGGCGAGCTGGCGGGCATCGGCGCGCTGGGCGTACCGGTTAGCGACAGTCTGGATGCGGTGGTTAATGATTTCGATATCCTGATCGATTTCACCCGCCCGGAAGCGACGCTGGCGTATCTGGATTTCTGCCGTCAGCATAAAAAGAACATGGTTATCGGCACCACCGGTTTTGATGAGGCGGGAAAGGCGGCGATCCAGCAGGCCGCGCAGGAGATTGGCATTGTGTTCGCCGCGAACTTCAGCGTCGGAGTCAACCTGATGCTGAAGCTGCTGGAGAAGACGGCGAAAGTGATGGGCGACTATGCCGACATCGAAATTATCGAAGCGCATCACCGGCATAAAGTCGATGCGCCATCCGGCACCGCACTGGCGATGGGCGAAGCCATTGCGGATGCTATGAACTGGGATTTAAAGCAGCATGCGGTCTATGCCCGTGAGGGGCATACCGGCGAGCGTGCGGAAAAAACCATCGGTTTCGCCACCGTGCGTGCAGGCGATATCGTGGGAGAGCATACCGCGATGTTTGCGGATATCGGCGAGCGCATAGAGATTACCCATAAGGCTTCCAGCCGTATGACGTTTGCAAAAGGAGCAGTACGCGCCGCGATATGGGTAAATAGCTCAAAATCGGGGCTTTATGATATG
>NZ_JANION010000015.1:0-3049 GCF_024610815.1 Mixta sp. | reverse complement strand
TATTTCTACCCTGTCCGGGCAACTGGAATTTACCGGAATTATTTCACAGTATGAAAGTGAAACCTCAAGCTATTTTTCCGCGTTGGGCGTAGAGCCGATTCCGGCGCTGAAGCTTGGCGCTTTTGATCGACTGCTGTCGGGAAGCGATCTCTCCCGGGTAAAGCATAATGAGGTAACGCTGGGAAGCGGCCTGGCAAAGACGCTTAACGCGCATTACGGCGACTGGGTGGATACTATGGTGGTGAATACACATGGCGGCCAGGGAGCGATCTCTCTTAAGGTGCGTGGTGTTTTCGCCTCCGGCATCAAAGATTATGACGATGTGGCAATGAAAATCCCGCTGGAGACGGCACAGCGCATGATGGGCACGGATGGCGTAAGCAAAATATTAATTTTGCTTAAAAACGACAGCGATTTGCCGATATTCGCCATGAAGCTTCGCCAGTTTATCAAAGATAAAAATTTGCCGTTAACCATCAAAACATGGCAGGAGATATCACTGTTTTACCAGCAGGTAGAGGGGCTGTTATCAGGGATCTATTTCTTTATAAAAATTATCGTCGCCCTGATCGTGATCTTTATGATCGGTAACGCCATGACCATGAATATTGCGGAAAGAACCCGCGAAATTACTACGCTGCGAGCCATAGGACTCAAACCTTCCCATATTACCCGGCTATTTTTGCTGGAGGGGATATTTACAGGTTTTACTGGCGCGATAGGGAGTTTGATCATTGGTTTTGCTATTGCCGGCGCCATTAATCTACATGGCATTGCCATGCCGCCATCTCCGGGACAAACGCAGGGATATACCGCCTTTATCAAGGTCAATAACCCTCAGTTAATCTGGATGACATTCTTATTGCCGGTACTGACTTCTGCTCTGGCGTCGATTCTGCCCGCGCTGCGGGCAGCCAGGCTGAATATCGCTGATGCGTTCAAATCTGTATAAGGAGAGCATAATAATGAAACAGAAAAAATGGTCCTTATTGTTCCTTCTGCCTCTCCTGCTCTCTCCTGTACCGGGATGGAGTGAGACATCGTCGCCGCAGGCGCTGGATATTATTCGTCTGTCCGACGCGGTGCGTTCCCCTAACCGACCTTTCCGCTATACCGTGACGATACAGGAATATAAGGCCGGTGCCACACAGCCCGACAGTAAACAAATTCTGGATATCTCAATGCGCTTTATCAAGCCTGAAAAAGGGAGCGAGGCTGATGCGCGCTCCCTGGTCCGATTCGTCTGGCCGCCCAGGGATAAAGGTAAAATCATGCTGTCAGATTGGTACGATCTCTGGTTTTACACGCCGGAACTCAGGCGTCCTATTCCGATATCCCGCCAGCAAAGGCTGCTGGGGCAGATATCTAATGGCGATGTTATCGTTACAAATTTTGAGTATGGCTATAACGCTGAGCTGGTAGGGGAAGTGCCCTGTGGAGAAAAAAAGTGCTATAAGCTGGTGCTGGCGCGCAAGTTACCCGAAGTCACCTATCCGAGAGTGATCTATTACGTTGAAAAAGAGAGCGACTATCGCCCCTATAAAGCGGATTACTACTCCCTCGATAATAAACTGATTAAAGAGGTGCGCTACCAAAACTACAGGCAGGTATTGGGGAAAGCAAGACCCACCAAAATTGTGATTCAGGATGCCCGCTACGGTAACGCTTACTCCGTTATGGAATACAGCGATATTCGCTTTGAATCGCTGCCCGTATCGCATTTTACAAAAGAGTATATTCAACGCGGGGGGCGCTGATGTTACGTTCTGCTCTGCCGGTTTTATCGGCAGTTCTCTTCCCGGCGATGCTTATGGCGGATTGTCTGCCTGCGGATATGGTGCTTTTTAGCCAGTTGGCCTATATGAACAGAACGCCAACGCTTTGGCAGATTGCGGGGAATAGCCCTTACCGTACCGATAATCTGTATAATGATTTTGGGATTAAATATGCCGGTCAGTGCGCTTTAATTGAGAATGAGCTTGATGTTAACTTTTCTGTTTATGGTCTGACTTATTATCCTTATCGGCATGTGGAAAAATTCGAGCAGGACGACAACCGTCTCAGAGGAATTATTAATCAGCTCAGCTTCTCTTATAGAGTTGCAAAAGCGCTCAGGGTAGAAGCGGGCAAACTGAAAAATCCTGTTGGGCTGTTCTATCTAAAATCTCCGGCGGTATTGCTGAACAATTATTATGCGGGCTTTAAAGCTACCCGCATATACGATCCGTTAATGAAACAGATCTATCCTGAAACCTCCTGGGCGATTAAATTAGCCAGTGACAGCACAGACTATTCATGGTCTTTAACGGCAGTACCAAAGTTAACCCATATTGATAAGCGGTATGAAGCATCCAGCAACTGGTCGGTAACGGAACGCGCTAATGCCAGTGAACGTTACCTGTTTTCTTACACCGATTATCGCCTGGCGGCCCATACACCTGCTGTCAACCTGGCTATAGGCGAGACAAAAAGCATTGCCGTATCCGACAGTTTTCACTATACGCCGCAGTGGGTGTTTAATGCTGAGTTCGCCTGGCACGGAAAAGAGCAGTGGCGTCATTTTAACGTTGATAATGCTGAGAGCGTACAAAATTATCGCTTCCCAACTTCACTCTACCGCCTTGCTGAGAAGAACGGCCTCGAGCTGGCGCTGGGCGGGCAGTACACTACCGATCATTTCAGCGTACTGGGCCTGGAATACTATTATCAGAGCGAAGGGTATTCCAGCAGCGAGTGGCGAAAACAGCGTAAATTTATTGATTTTTTAAACAAAACCACGCCTTATGCCACATTAAATCAGGCTTTTGACAGCTATAAATATTTAATGGCGGCTGAAATAAATAACATTGCTAATAAAGGCAGCCTGCAAGGGAAACATTATATTAATGGCTATGCCAGCTTCATGATGGCGGATAGCTCCACTCTGCAACCCTATGTCGTGTTGAATTTACAGGATCAAAGTGCGATGTGGGGTGTTAATTATAACAGGCCGCTGGCGCAGAGTGACGGGAAAATGGAATTTTACAGCGGGATTTACCATGCGCAGGGA
>NZ_JANION010000065.1:0-5754 GCF_024610815.1 Mixta sp. | reverse complement strand
GCTTTAAGCCGCTCGCCCAATATGATCTATATCAATTTTCGCTAAATACTCCTTTGTTAGTATCTCTACGACAATTTTTTATGGGAGTACGTTAGTGTGAATACTGACAATCCTTTCAATCTATTATTGCCACCAGCCATGGCAAAAGTTGCCGAAGAGGCGGGTGTTTATAAAGCCACAAAACATCCATTAACCACATTTTTCCTGGCGATAAACGCTGGCGTATTTATCTCTATTGCTTTCGTTTTTTATATTACAGCAACCACCGGCACAGCGGATGTCCCCTATGGTTTAGCCAAACTGGTGGGCGGCCTCTGCTTCTCTTTAGGTCTGATTCTGGTGGTCGTCTGTGGCGCAGATCTGTTTACCTCAACCGTTCTGATCGTTGTCGCCAAAGCCAGTGGCCGCATCAGCTGGGGTCAGCTGGGAAAAAACTGGCTAAACGTTTATATCGGCAACCTGCTCGGCGCCCTGTTTTTTGTCGCGCTCATCTGGTTTTCCGGTGAATATCTTGCGGCTAATGGCGCATGGGGCATGAATGTCCTGCAAACCGCCGACCACAAAATGCATCACTCTTTTCTTGAGGCCGTTTGCCTGGGCACGCTGGCTAATTTAATGGTCTGTCTGGCTATCTGGATGAGCTACTCCGGCCGCAGCCTGACGGACAAAATGTTCGCCATGGTTTTACCGGTCTCGATGTTTGTCGCCTGCGGCTTTGAACACAGCATCGCCAATATGTTCATGATTCCGATGGGCATCGTCATACGCGACTTCGCTTCGCCTGAATTCTGGCAGGCAACCGGCGCAACGGCTGCTCAGTTTCCAAACCTGACGCTGAGCCACTTTATTATCGATAACCTGATTCCCGTTACTATCGGCAATATCATCGGCGGCGGTGTGCTGGTGGGATTAACGTACTGGGTTATTTATCTACGCGGCCATACCGCTCACTAGCCGCGCAACGCAATCTATTCGCGCCGGCTGGCCACGCGTTCGGCTGGCGCAAAAAAAGAACTTTTATCAGAAGGTAGGTATATCATGACCGAGCTCAATGAAAAACTGGCTGCTGCCTGGGAAGGTTTTAGCGCAGGCGAATGGCAGAAATCAGTTAACGTTCGCGATTTCATTCAGAAAAACTACACGCCTTATGAAGGTGACGAATCCTTCCTGGCTGGCGCTACCGACGCAACCACACAGCTGTGGAATAAAGTGTTGGAAGGTATCAAAATCGAAAACCGCACCCATGCGCCGGTTGATTTTGATACCGATGTTGCATCTACCATTACCTCTCACGATGCAGGCTACATCGACCAGAACCTGGAAAAAATCGTAGGCCTGCAGACCGATGCGCCGCTGAAACGCGCGCTGATTCCCTTTGGCGGCATCAAAATGGTGGAAGGTTCATGCAAAGCGTATAACCGCGAGCTTGATCCTCAGCTGAAAAAAATCTTCACCGAATACCGTAAAACCCATAACCAGGGCGTATTCGACGTCTATACCCCGGACATTCTGCGCTGCCGTAAATCAGGCGTGCTGACCGGTCTGCCTGATGCCTACGGCCGTGGCCGTATCATTGGCGACTACCGTCGCGTCGCGCTGTACGGCATCGATTATCTGATGCAGGATAAATTCGCTCAGTTCACTTCTCTGCAGAGCGATTTGGAAAATGGCGTTAACCTGGAAGCCACTATCCGTCTGCGTGAAGAGATCGCTGAACAGCATCGCGCGCTGGCGCAGCTGAAAGAAATGGCGGCGAAATATGGCTGCGACATCTCTCGCCCGGCAATCAACGCGCAAGAAGCAGTACAGTGGACCTACTTCGCTTATCTGGCGGCTGTGAAGTCTCAGAACGGCGCAGCGATGTCCTTTGGCCGCGTTTCTACCTTCCTTGATGTTTATATCGAACGCGATATGCAGGCAGGCAAACTGACTGAAGAGGAAGCACAGGAGCTGATCGACCACCTGGTAATGAAGCTGCGCATGGTGCGCTTCCTGCGTACGCCAGAGTATGATGAACTCTTCTCCGGCGACCCGATCTGGGCAACGGAATCCCTGGCAGGTATGGGCGTAGACGGCCGCACGCTGGTGACCAAAACCACCTTCCGCTTCCTGAACACCCTGTACACCATGGGCCCGTCACCGGAACCGAACATGACCATTCTGTGGTCAGAGCAGCTGCCGATTAACTTTAAGAAATATGCAGCGAAAGTCTCTATCGACACGTCATCCGTGCAGTATGAAAACGATGATTTGATGCGTCCGGACTTCGATAACGACGATTACGCTATCGCCTGCTGCGTCAGCCCGATGATCGTCGGTAAACAGATGCAGTTCTTCGGCGCGCGCGCCAACCTCGCCAAAACCCTGCTGTACGCAATCAACGGCGGCGTTGACGAGAAAATGAAAATGCAGGTCGGCCCGAAAGATTCGCCGATCACCGACGACGTGCTGGATTTCGACACCGTTATGGCGCGCCTCGACCACTTTATGGACTGGCTGGCTAAACAGTACGTCACCGCGCTGAACATCATTCACTACATGCACGACAAATACAGCTATGAAGCTGCGTTGATGGCGCTGCATGACCGTGACGTTTACCGCACCATGGCCTGCGGCATTGCCGGTCTGTCTGTTGCGGCAGACTCCCTGTCAGCGATTAAATATGCCAAAGTTAAGCCGGTTCGTGATGAAGATGGCCTGGCTGTGGACTTTGAAATCGAAGGCGAATATCCGCAGTTCGGTAACAACGATCCGCGTGTCGACGACCTTGCCTGCGACCTGGTTGAACGTTTCATGAAGAAAATTCAGAAACTGAACACCTATCGTGACGCCGTGCCGACCCAGTCTGTACTGACCATTACTTCAAACGTGGTTTACGGTAAGAAAACGGGTAACACCCCGGATGGCCGTCGCGCAGGCGCACCTTTCGGTCCGGGCGCAAACCCGATGCATGGCCGCGATCAGAAAGGCGCCGTCGCCTCGCTGACCTCCGTTGCCAAGCTGCCGTTCGCTTACGCGAAAGATGGTATCTCTTACACCTTCTCTATCGTGCCGAACGCGCTGGGTAAAGATGACGACGTGCGTAAAACCAACCTGGCCGGTCTTATGGATGGTTACTTCCACCATGAAGCGGAAACGGCGATTGAAGGCGGTCAGCATTTGAACGTTAACGTCATGAACCGTGAAATGCTGATGGATGCGATGGACCATCCGGAGAAATATCCGCAGCTGACCATTCGCGTTTCAGGTTATGCGGTGCGTTTTAACTCGCTGACCAAAGAGCAGCAGCAGGATGTGATTACGCGTACCTTTACTCAGTCGCTGTAATCCCCGCGCTAATGAAAGGCTCCTGCGGGAGCCTTTTTACCAGCAAGCCTGGTTTGCCAGAGATCTCGACCGAGGTCATCTGGCAAAACAGACTCAACTTAACGCAGCAGCCCGTAAAGACTGCGTCACCTGCCAGGCAGGCTCATTTTGGAGAACTCATCGCAATGTCAACTATCGGCCGTATTCACTCATTTGAATCCTGTGGCACCGTTGATGGTCCCGGTATCCGCTTTATCACCTTCTTTCAGGGCTGCCTGATGCGCTGCCTCTATTGTCATAATCGCGATACCTGGGATACGCATGGAGGCAAGGAAATCACGGTTGAAGAGTTAATGAAGGATGTTCTCTCCTATCGCCACTTTATGAATGCTTCAGGCGGCGGCGTCACCGCGTCCGGCGGTGAGGCTATCTTACAGGCTGCTTTTGTCCGGGACTGGTTCCGGGCGTGCAAGGCGGAAGGCATCCATACCTGTCTGGACACCAACGGCTTTGTACGCCGCTACGATCCGGTCATTGACGAACTGCTGGACGTGACCGATCTGGTAATGCTCGATCTGAAGCAGATTAACGATGATATCCATCAGATTCTGGTAGGCGTTTCTAACCATCGCACCATGGATTTTGCCCGCTATCTCGCGAAGAAAGGCATTCGCACCTGGATACGCTATGTGATTGTGCCGGGCTATACGGATGATGACGATTCCGCGCATCGCCTGGGTGAATTTACCCGTGATATGAAGAACGTTGAGAAAATCGAGCTGCTGCCCTACCATGAGCTGGGCAAACACAAATGGACTGCCATGGGCGAGGAGTACAAGCTGGACGGCGTTAAACCGCCCAAAGCGGATACCATGGATCGCATCAAGCATATCCTGGAAGGTTATGGGCACAAGGTGACCTACTAGCCTGGCGGCCAACAAAAAAGGGCGACTTTAGTCGCCCTTTTTTATATCCGATGCTGAGCAGCTTTATGCCTGCGCCACCGGCGTAACATGATGATCGGCTTTGCGCAGCAGCATCACTAAATAGACCAGCGCCACCGCCGCGATCATCACAAACAGCAGCTGGTCAGAATAGTTCTGCATCAGCATTGCCGTCATGCTGGGTCCTGCCAGGCTGCCGATAGTATAGCTCAACAGTAGCGCCTGGTTCATCGCCACCAGCTCATGATGCTTTACGGTTTCGCAGGCCCACGACATCGCCACCGGATACAGCGTAAAACCGGCCGCGCCCAGAATAAACAGGGCTGGCACCATCGCGGTATTGCCCAGCATGGCAATGGCCCCGAGGATGACGATAAACACCTGCACGCGCAGCACCAGAAGACGACCGTAGCGGTCAGCCAGGCGTCCAACAGGCCACTGGCCAACGATCCCGGCGCTGACCAACAGCGCCATCCAGTATCCCACGTTAGCGTCGCTGATGCCCTGATGGGAAAGATAGAGCGGCATCAGGCCATACAGCGATCCCAGCACAATACCGGAAATAATGCAGCCGTTAATGCCCAGCCTTGAGCTGCGACGACGCAGCATCGGCCAAATGCGGCCCGGCGCGCCATCATCTTCATTCGCTGCCGGCGTAATCTTCATAAAGATAATCGGCAGCACGCCGGTCACGATCACTGCGGTGACCCATGGCAGAACGTGTGTCAGACCTGTAGGCATCTTGCTAATCATTAGCTGTCCGGCAACGGTGCCCAGGTAATAGACAATCATGTAAGCCGCCAGCAGTTGACCGCGATTACGCAACGTCCCGCTACAGAGCAAAGCGCTTTCAACCACCACCCAAATCCAGGCGCAGCCGATGCCCGCCGCCAGGCGCCACAGCGTCCAGCTCCAGAATCCTTCATTCATGCCCAGCGCGGCGGTCGAGACGGCAAAGACCAGCGAAGCGAGATAATAGCTGCGGTTAAAGCCGTAATGCTTAATCAGCCAGCCGGCCAGCAGCGTACCTATAAGGTTACCGGCGTACCAGGACGAGCTAACCATACCTACCTGCCAGGTCGGCAAGCTGTCGTGAGTCAGCCACAGGGGCACAAGAGTATTAAGCACGGCAATAGAGACCGTTAACAGCAGCAGGCCGCAGAGCAGCAGCACAACGGGACGAGACCAGGTGGACATCGGTTAAGTCACAGGGAAGTGAGAGAAAGTGCGCGAATATTGCCACTTCTGTTTTTGATGTCAATGCGTGGAATTTAACGGTGGCACAATTTGCTTTAGGGCGATTTAATTTTTTTATCTATAACAGCGCAGCGGCGGCAATTTCTGATCGCTTCGTTCGATAATAGCTTAGTAATTCAATGAGTTGATTAAAACAGCGCCGATGAAAGTCGATATATTTATTTTTTTGTTCTTTGTACTTATAGCGGAGCGCAACGTTTAATGAAAGGGAATGCAAAACGCTTGTCTTTCTGTTATTAGCCGGTAA
>NZ_JANION010000013.1:0-6587 GCF_024610815.1 Mixta sp. | reverse complement strand
CAATATTCCTTTTCCAGCCGACGAAAATCAACAGATGTGGCCATCACGTTCTTATACCTGTCTGCCTTTTTCGGGAATATAAAATGAAAATCATCAGACATGTTGAACACTGTCACTGGTAAGACTCCTTTCCTGTCCGTCATCATGACGACGGCTATCAGCCAGACATCAGAACAACCATTTTGTTTTCTCTGTTCTCTGAAGATAGCCGATCAGGCTAACATCATGCCACACAAATTATGTAATTCAACAACACAAATAACGTAAAGAAATCTGCCATTCCGGGACTCTTACGCTGGTTACCCATCAGGCTTCACCTCAGAGCAGTAGGGATCGCTACAGAGGTTTTCTTAGATCATGATAATTGAAAAACTAAGCCGTCTAGCTACAGACCTGTAAACTCCAGCGACTATTTTTTCCGTGCTGACCGATACTTGTCCGCCATAGCTACCATAACTCCAGAGTGGCAACATGTCACCGTGAAGTAAAACTACCGGTCTGTACACACCATCTGTACCAAGGACATACCGCCCTGCTTGTCGGATTGGTAATATAAACAATAAAGAAGAGTATGTATCATGATCTACCTTAATCGTAAAGCAGGTTAACCTCTTTGATTATATTGACCTCCAAGAAGTGTCAGTAATGACATAATAATGTTCTTACAGTCATTATCCTAATTAATAAAAATGAAGCAAGTGTTATCATCAGCAACAACTCACTGTACACTACCTGATATGATCATTGTAACTGTATAAGTACATATCATAATGGATAACCAGCAAGAATAGCCGTTAATCATCTACACAACACAAATTAACTAAATTAAGTTATCAACACTAGCCTAGGGCTTATGCGGCGATATTTTTCCGTAGGTGCTCTTTGTCTGCGACTGATTAGAAACGCATGTGAACAGATCGGATTTTCGTTCAACCCATTCGTTATTTTGATTATTTTTAGTCTCAAGCCTACTTGTCTTAAGACCATAAAAAATTCAGTGCTTACTGCTTTACTGTGATCGCCCAAGTCGTTTTTCATTATTCACGAGCATAATTAAGATAAATAAACTTAACGTTTACTGGCGCATCACAGACACTCTGAGACTGTATTCTGCACATAGATGAATATCAAGAAAAAATACCGCCAGCAAAGTGATGGCTATATCAGTCGCAGTTTTAAATACGCAGTTGTCATCGATTTTGTTTTAACACAACTGTCATTTTTTATGTCACCGGTAATGGATATGAATCACATTCAACCGGAGACCTTCATCATGAATTACATCTTTAACGATTTCTGGCAGAAACGTATTGCCGCTACCTTTCAGAATGCCCTGGATGCCTATCCACGAGTATTAATGCTGAGGGTTGATCTACGCCTGCCTGATGCCCCTGCCGCCACTGACGCCGCTGTAATATCCCGTTTTACAGAATCCCTTAAAGCCAAAATTACCGCCTGTCAGTTGCGTAGAAAGCAGGAGGGCAAGCGTGTACGCCCCACAACGCTGCGGTATGTCTGGGCTCGGGAGGTCGGCGAGCGTAGCGGTAAAAAGCACTATCACGCTGTTTTACTGCTGAACCGAGAGAGTTGGTGTGGCGCTGGTGATTACAATTCACCGCACACCCTGGCCGGGATGATTAAACAGGCCTGGTGTAGCGCGTTGCAGGTGGACGTGCAGCAGCATGCCACACTGGCGAATTTCCCTGAGAATCCAGCGCTATGGATTGACAGGGGGAACAGCGCACAACTTCAACAGGCCCTGGCGCGGGCTGATTACCTCGCTAAAGACCACACCAAAGTCACCGGTGATGGCGGGCGTAACTTTGGCTGTAGCCAGGGCTGACCTCCTGCCATTCCCATACCCTTACCTAGCCTCCCAAGGTAATATTTTACATACACGCCTTATCCTCTGAAGGAGTACCGGTGTGCAACAGAACTCAACCCACGCCGGTCTCCTCCCAAAATTCATTTTCAGAGGGAGAAATTCCATGACTACCAGTACAACCCCATCCGCTGCGTCATTACTTAATGCAGAAGACCCTCTTATCGACATGGCATACATCACCAAACACACCAAGATGACCGACAAGTGGTTTTACAAGTTGATTCAAGATGGCAGGTTCCCGAAACCCATCAAACTGGGACGCAGCTCCCGTTGGTATAAAAGTGAAGTCCAGAGCTGGATGCAGCAGGTTATTGCCCACTCACGGGAGCAATGAAGTCAACCGGCCAGCATCGCTCCCGTCAAACGGCTAACTGCATATCACTCCGCTGGCGATACGAACATCATAAGCGGCGTTACTGTGACACTAAGCCCAGCCCCGCTTGCAGCCGAAAATCCTGCCCCATCAGTTCCAGCTATCCATAATCAACCCGTAACCCGCCATCCTCCACACAGACAGCCATCTCTCGACGGTGCCTGCCTGCATGTCGTATGGCGGTAAGGAGTCAGTTCGATGAATTTTAAGACCATTACCAGTGAGAATCTGCACGCCGAAATTCGTATGCTGAAATGCTACCTCGCCAATGACCACCGTGGACATTTTGTGACAACCAGTGAAGCGGTGAACATGCCGGGGCAGGTATGGAGCTGCGTATCCTGTGGCTGCCGACTCATCTTCCATACCGGCACGCACACTGATTCCCCCTGGTTCGAACATGACCAGAGGACAGTAGCTGCCAGTACGTTGATAGGCTGTGCGCATATTGACCCGGCAGTGAAAGCAGAGATACGCAGCAGAACATTACGCAGTCTTTTTAACACCCCAGATTCCCCGGTAATGTCGCTGGCTTGGTACTGCGTCTGGTGCGCTAACCATTACAGCGGGGAAAAACGCTGCACCGCCTGCGGGACCGGTATTTACAGCATTGAGGAAGCCTGCTGGCAGAATAATTACACCTGAATTGCCCTGCTTCTTGGGGAGATGTCAAACTACAGCTTCATTTGGTCTGTCACATGAGCAACCATGATTTTAAAAAGTGGATAATGCTCTGAAAGAGACCAAGCAACAGCACTTACAGTGCTGCATCTACATGAATTTTTTGGGTTACAGAACTAAATTTCGGGCATATATCGGAATGCAGTACGCAATTTTTCACGTAAAAAAACTGTGATTTTTGCCTTAGGTTACGTAAAATATCACGTAACCAAATTCATTCGATTTTATACGGATTACAGCATGGCTAGTGTTGATGCAGATTACTGCTACTCTTTTCCAGCTATACGTGGCATTCAGGCTGGTCGTCCTTTCTACATTGCCACATGCCCGATGCGCATCATACCCAAAATATTCAGCTTTGATGAAAATGACGTCCCTCCTGAGCTACGCGCACAACGCACGCTGAATAAATCACGCATCCCCGAAATGGTGCGTTATCTGCTGGAAAATCCAAAAGATTATGTGTTTTCAGCACTGACAGCGTCTATTGCCGTTGACGTTCAGTTTGATGAGTTCCCTAACTCCAACAACCTGGGGACGTTGTGCGTGCCAATGGATGCACAAATTCTAATCAACGACGGTCAGCATCGCCGTAAAGCGATTGAAGACGCTTTGGATGCTCGCCCGGAGCTGGGCCAGGATAATATTCCGGTGTTGTTCTTTGTTGATGAAGGCTTAAAACGTAGCCAGCAGATGTTCGCCGATCTGAATAAATACGCTATTCGCCCCAGCCCGTCGCTGGCGTCTCTATACGATCATCGCGATGCCAGTTCAAATCTGGCACGTTACCTGGCGATGTCCATAGAGCCCTTTGTTGGAATGACAGAACTGGAAAAATCTGGCATCAGTCAGCGGTCAAATAAGTTATTTACGTTGAGCAGCATCAAGCAGGCTACCCGCGCATTGTTGGGTAAAGATCCCAAAGAGAACAACTTTGAGGAATGCACTCAAATTGCTACCCAATATTGGCAAGCTATTTTTAGCGTGATGCCGGATTGGCAGCTAGCGGCTAAAAAAGAGGTTTCACCGGTTCAGTTACGACAAGATTATGTTCACGCTCATGGCATTGGATTGCAGGCACTTGGGCAACTGGGATATACCCTGCTAACGGATTATCCTGAGCAATGGCCGGAGAAAATAGCTGCACTGAAAACTTTTAACTGGCGCAGAAACAACCCGGATCTCGTCAAACGTGCGATGCAGCACGGCAAACTGAGTAAAACCAGTACCGCGATCCAGCTCACCTGTAATGCGCTAAAAACCGCGCTCTCAATCCCCCTCACTCCTGAAGAACAGGAGCTTGAAGCTCAAATGGTTGTCTCATGAGTACATTAGTTCAGGCCTACGATTTGGCCGAATATGAAGATTTTATTAATCAGGAGCAGTTCGCTGGACGCCCTCTGGCCGAATATGTTTCTGAGGTTCAAAGAATTTATTGTGCGGATAATCGTCCGTGGGTAATTGGCTACAGCGGCGGGAAAGATTCTTCTGCCGTAATTACGCTGGTGTATCTGGCTCTGCTTGGCCTGCCCCCGGAAATGCGCAACAAAGATGTTTTTGTGGTGTCGTCCGATACGCTGGTCGAAACGCCTGTGGTAGTTGATTTAATTAAGAAAACGATGTTGCAGATTGAGGCAGGCGCAAAGCGTAATGACCTGCCAATCACTCAACACGCAGTAACGCCTAAAACGAATGAAACCTTCTGGGTCAATTTACTGGGTAAAGGTTATCCGGCTCCAACCCGGAGTTTCCGTTGGTGCACTGAGCGCATGAAAATCAATCCGGTGAGTGACTTTATTAAAGATAAGGTCAGCCAGTTTGATGAAGTGATTGTTGTCCTGGGTTCACGTAGTAGTGAGAGTGCCTCCCGTGCACAGGTCATCGCAAAGCACAAAATTGATGGCTCACGCCTGGCCCGACATACCACGCTGGCAAATGCGTTTATCTATACCCCTATTGATACCTGGGATGTCGAAGACGTCTGGAAACTGCTGCGCGGCGCGTTCCGCTATGCCCCGGACGATATTGATGAGTGGGAAAGCCCGTGGGGTGGAAACAACCGTCCTCTGTGGACGCTATATATGGACTCTTCCGCTCAGGGTGAGTGTCCCCTGGTGATCGATGAAAGTACCCCTTCTTGTGGTAACTCCCGCTTTGGCTGCTGGACCTGTACCGTGGTCACCAAAGATAAAGCGATGGAGAGCCTGATCAAGAATGGCGAAGAATGGATGTCTCCGCTGCTGAAATACCGTGATCTGCTGGCATTTACCACCGATCCAGTAAATAAAGACACGTTTCGCAACTATAAACGTCGTACTGGCAAGGTCAGTTATCAGTATGCCAAAGATGGCGAAGAAATTAGTGCCGAGCGTAAACATGTTCCTGGCCCCTACTGGCTTAAGTATCGCCAGCAGTGGCTAAAAGAGCTGCTGGTAATCGAGCGTGATTTAAATGCTCAAGGCCATACGATTACGTTAATTACCCAACCGGAGCTGCATGCTATCCGTCAGGAATGGTTGAAAGATCCTAATGAACCAGACTGGTATGACACGCTACCGGGTATTTACCGAGAAGTGTATCAGCAGGATTTAGACTGGGTAGTGGACGATCAGTCGCGCTTTGACGCCAGCGATGCAGATTTGTTGATACAGATAGCTCAGGGATTTGACGTTGCACCCGAGATGGTCATGAAGCTGATTGAACTGGAAGTGTCAATGGAAGGGCTAAGCCGTCGTCAGGGGATTTTTGACAAACTCGGTACCATTCTAAAACAGGACTGGGGTAGTCTCGAAGAGATCCAGCAGCAACAAGCAGCACTACAAAAACGTAACGACCGGGATATTCACCAGGAAGAAGTCACCAGGCTGGAAGCTGAACTTCAGGTTCTACAGCGAAGAATTGTCGATGCCAGTGAATCCTCTGTTTTAGTCGAGGAGGAAAACGAACGTGCTCATTAAACAACTAGTGTTACATAATTTTCGGGTATTTAACGGTACTCATACCATTGATCTGGCCCCCAGAAAGCGCCCACACGATTTGAATCCACGACCTATTGTACTGTTTGGTGGTTTAAACGGTGCAGGGAAAACGTCGATCCTATCAGCGATCCGTCTAGCACTATATGGTCGGCTGGCGTTTGGCCTTGCCACTCAACAACAGGAATATGTCGAGCAACTTAGTTCGTTAATTCACAACGGTGCGTACGATATTGAACAACCTGAGGAAGCCGCTGTCGAATTGACCTTTACCTATAATAAGGGCGGCCATGAAGCGGAATTTACCGTTACGCGAACCTGGAAAAAAGGTAAGAAAGATCGCCTATCTCTGCAACAGGATGGACAGCCACTCAGTGAGCTGGATTACGATCAGTGCCAGGGGTTTCTTAATGAATTAATCCCGCATGGCATTGCCGATCTGTTCTTTTTTGATGGCGAGAAAATTGCGGAGCTGGCGGAAGATGAATCCGGCAATATTTTGCGTACCGCAGTGCGCCGTTTATTAGGTCTGGATCTGATATCCAAACTGCGTAATGACTTAATGATTTTTGTTAAGCGCCAGCAATCCAGCCAGTTGGTGGGTTCTCAACAACAGCAGATTGCAGAGCTTGAAAAACAAAGTAAAGAATTGGCCTGCCAGACTGAAGAGATA
>NZ_JANION010000010.1:0-11472 GCF_024610815.1 Mixta sp. | reverse complement strand
CGTTACATGCGGGCTTTTTTTATAACAACATTACAGTTGTCCTCGCGCGCACGCGCGTTTTGTCCCCGCACATTGGTCAGGATTCCGACCGCGCATCTGTTGCAGATTCAAAATCTCACAACAGCAGGAGATGCGAGAATGACACGACCAAAGAAGCAAGTTGAGATCCCCGGCCAGCCGGCCGCCGTGGACGTCGCACAACAGCCCCCCGCGCCAGAACCCACGATACAGACTGACGCCGCGCAGCTGATCATTTGAAATTTGCAGCAGGCTGAAAAGATTATCATCGCCGCACTGCGGGCTAACCGCTTTAAAATTATTCACTGAGCTAATACTCAGCGCGGTAGAGAGGTCCTGGCATGGTAATAATCTGGAATGCGGGAACAAAAACAGGTTATGGATTCAGGCAGGGCAGTAAAATTAAATGGCCTGCCACACATGTTCGGGTCGTGTTAGTCTGCAAAGAATACCGGGGCCTGCCATATTACATTGTTACAGCATACCCGGAACTATTATGAACAGATTACAAAAATGGCGGCTACGCCGTAAGTATTCATCTCTGGGTAGTATGATTCGTGTTTTTTTCTCACCACAGGATTGTGACGCTTTCAGTGAAGCAATTGAAGAAATCATGCAGAGCTATCAGTATTATTTCCATTACAAAGAAGCGCAGCAAATCCTGAAAATGCAAATAAGTGAAATGCTTGAAACGGTAGATGATGCAGATTTAGGTTATCGCATGTCACTGATAACGGAAGGTGAGTTTAAACCCGAACTGTGGGGTGAAACGTGGCGCAGTTTCCTGCTGCGTGTCCTGGCCGCGCTGGGCTGATGGCGAATCCTGCTTCCTCTTAAACCGCCCTTATCTGCGAGAAACTGTACCTTTCAGGCGCGTCCTTCGGACAATAAAAACGGCCATCTTTCGATGGCCGTTGCGCTATCTTAACCAGCAGTCAAGCGGCCTCAGCTGGCCCGACAGCGCCGGTTTACTCTATTTCCATCAGCGGCGCGCGCCGGAGGTTTCCGCTGGCTCCAGGCACGGCTCCATCTCGATCGGAATGCTTTTGTAAGCGGGAATGCCGCTCTGCGTGTCGTGGCTGTCCAGCGGCACCATCACGTTCGCTTCCGGATAGTAGGCCGCCACCGAACCCTGGGCCATATCCAGCACCACAATCGTCAGGTTATCCATACGGCGCGAAGTACGTTTGCCTTCGGGATCGAGAGCGATAATATTCACCTTATCGCCGACCCGCAGCTGACGCTTTTCCGCCTCGTCCGCGTTGATAAATAACACGTCGCGTCGCCCGGTCACGCCGCGGTAGCGGTCGTTCAGGCCGTAAAGCGTGGTGTTGTACTGATCGTGGCTGCGCAGTGTCGTCAGCACCAAATCGTGACACTTCAGCGAACGGGGATCTTCGTTCACCCCTTCCATCACCATAAACTGCGCGCGGCCGGAGGGGGTATTCCACTCGCGATGGGCCGCCGCATTACGTAGTTTGAAGCCGCCCGGCTGTTGTATGCGGCGGTTAAAATCTTTAAACGCCGGGAAAACGGCCTCTATTGCCGCGCGAATAAAGCTGTAATCGCCGATCATTCTGTCCCAGTTCACTTTTGTGTTGGGCAGCGTCGCCTTCGCCAGCCCGGCTACGATCGCCGGTTCCGATTTCAGGTGCGGTGATGCGGGCTTCAACATGCCGCGCGAGGCGTGCACCATCGACATCGAATCCTCTACCGTAATGCTCTGTTCGCCAGAGGCCTGCACATCCTGTTCGGTACGGCCCAGCACCGGCAGAATATAGTTATGCTTGCCAAGCAGCAGATGCGAGCGGTTCAGCTTGGTAGCCATATGCACCACCAGATCGAGCTTGCGCATCGCCTCAAAGGTGACCTGCGGATCGGAAATCGCTTCCGCCAGGTTGCCGCCGAGACAGAGCAGCGCCTTCGCCTTGCCGTCGCGCATCGCCTGAATCGCAGCGACCGCGCCATGTCCATGCTCCTGCGGCGGCTTAAAACCAAAAACGTTTTCGATGCTGTCGAGCAGCTCCTGCGACGGGATCTCAGTAATGCCGACGGTACGGTCGCCCTGCACGTTAGAGTGGCCGCGCAACGGACAGATGCCCGCGCCTTGCTTGCCGATATTGCCGCGCATCAGCAGCAGGTTGGCGATCTGCTGCACGTTCTGGGTGCCGTACTGATGCTGGGTAATGCCCATGCCGTAGCAGATAATGGTTTTTTCCGATTTGGCGTAGAGACGGGCGATATTCAATATCTCCTCATAGTCCATGCCGGAAACCTTCAGAATATGCTGCCAGTCGGTGCCATCAAGATCCTGTTTCAGCGCCTCAAAGCCTTCCGTATGTTCGGCGATAAAGGCTTCGTCAATCACGCCAGGCTCGCCGGCTTTCAGGGCGCGATCGTGCATCGCCAGTAGCGCCTTCATTACGCCTTTCAGCATGGCGGCGTCGCCGCCGACGCGCACTTTGTAATAGGTGGAGGCGAGGGTGGTAGAGCCGAGCGATAGCATCTCAATCGGGCTTTGCGGCGACGTAAATCGCTCCAGACCGCGCTCGCGCAGCGGGTTGATCGCCACAATGGTGGCGCCGCGCTTAGAAACTTCGCGCAGCGTGCCGAGCATACGCGGGTGGTTCGTACCGGGGTTATGGCCGATGCACAGCACCAGATCGCAATGGTCGAAATCTTCGAGATCGACGGTGCCTTTGCCGACGCCGATTGACTGCGGCAACCCGACGCTGGTCGGCTCATGACACATATTCGAGCAGTCGGGAAAGTTGTTGGTGCCATATTCGCGGGCGAACAGCTGGTAAAGAAACGCCGCCTCGTTAGAGGCGCGACCGGAAGTATAAAACTCCACGCTGTTGGGATCGTCGTAGCTTTGCAGCCTCTCGCCAATCTCGCGGAAGGCGGTCTCCCAGTCGATCGGTTGGTAGGTGTCGCTGGCCGCATCATATTTCATCGGATGCGTCAGGCGACCTTCGCCTTCCAGCTCAAAGGCGTTACGGCGCCACAGCTCGCTGACGGGATGCGCGGCGAAAAATTCCGGCGTGGTGCGTTTACTGGTGGCTTCCCAGGAAACCGCCTTGGCGCCGTTTTCGCAAAATTCAAAAGAGGAGGCGTGACGCGGATCGGGCCAGGCGCAGCCGGGACAGTCAAAGCCCTGCGGCTGGTTAACTTTAAACAGCGCAATAACGTCCTGCTTTACCGACATCTGACCGCGCAACGCATCGGCAACGGCTTTCAGCGCGCCCCAGCCGCCAGCCGATCCGCCATAAGGGGCAATACCAATTGTACGATTCTGATGTTTCATAACTCTCTGCATTCTGTTGATGTCCTGTTACTAAAGCGTAGGACACGCAGACAGCTTCATGTTAGAGCCGTGAGGAAAAACGGATCTAATTGCTTTCGAAATATTACAGAAAGGGCGGGCGGCGCGACGGGAAGATAAATTGCGTAATGATTAAACTGTGCTAAACATTAAAGAGTCTATCTGAACAGGAGGTTATGATGAAAAAGAGCGCGTTATTAGCATTTATGTTTGCCGCGGCCCTGCCACTGGCGGGATGCTCCAGCAGTAACTACACCATCCATACTAACGATGGCCGCACTATCGTCAGCGATGGCAAACCGAAAGAAGACAATGCTACCGGTTTGATTAAGTATAAAGATGCCAACGGCAACGAGCAGCAGATTAACCGTGCCGACGTGAAATCAATGACGGAAATCCCGCACTGATTTTTGCTGACACCTTATCTGCTAAAGCCACCTCCGGGTGGCTTTTTTTATGGCGGCGCGCGGCACATTTCCTGCCGCGCGCCTTTATTCCGCGCGAGCCGCATGAAGGTCGGTAATCATTATTGCCGCCCGACCTGCCGCATAGCGGCGAAATGGCGATAAAAGCAGCAGATAATCCGGCGGTAAATTCATAATTTCTTGCAATTAATTCAGCAAAAACGCCGCTTAATCCCGTAAAACAACGCCCTTATCAAATTTCACGTTTATGACTGAGGGTGTTCCGTTGAAAAGGCGTCAGCTTGTAAGTTTTACTGGTTTATTATTTTTAGCATTACAGACCCATGCTGATGAAGCAGCCATCTCTTTTCCGCTGACGCCGCCGCAGGTTGACGCCGCTTCATGGGTATTGATGGACGCTACCACCGGCCAGGTACTGACTGAAGGCAATGCGGACGAAGAACGTAATCCCGCCAGCCTGACCAAGCTGATGACCGGCTACGTGGTCGATCGCGCAATCGATCATCATCGCATCAGCCGCGACGATATGGTCACCATCGGACAGGATGCCTGGGGCGCAGGCAATCCGGTCTTCAAAGGTTCGTCGCTCATGTTCCTTAAACCGGGCGAAAAAGTGTCGGTGCGCGATCTCAGCCGCGGCGTGATTATCGATTCCGGTAACGACGCCTGCGTGGCGCTGGCCGACTATGTGGCTGGCAGTCAGGACGCCTTCGTTAAAATGATGAATGAGTACGCGGCGAAGCTGGGGCTGACGCATACTCATTTTGAAACCGTGCACGGTCTGGATGCGCCGGGCCAGCACACTACCGCGCGCGATCTGGCGGTGCTGTCGCGCGCCATTATCAGCGGCGAGCCCGACTTCTATCAGATGTACAGCGAAAAATCGCTTACCTGGAACGGCATTACCCAGCAAAACCGCAACGGCCTGCTGTGGGACAAAAATCTGCACGTTGACGGTCTGAAAACCGGCCATACCGAAAGCGCCGGCTTTAACCTGATCGCCTCCAGCCTCGACGGCCGTCACCGCCTGATTGCGGTGATTATGGGCGGTAAAAGCCCGAAAGGACGTGAAGAACAGGCGCGGAAACTGCTGATCTGGGGCAACAACAACTTCGACACCGTGCAGCTGTTCCATGCGGGCAAGCCGCTGGGCAAAGAGAGCGTCTGGTACGGCAACCCGCATCAGGTAGAGGTCGGCACGACCGAGGACATCTGGCTGTCGGTGCCGCGCAGCGCAATGCAGAGCATCAAGGCGAAATATGTGATCGACCGTAAAGATCTTGAGGCGCCGCTGAAGCAGGGCGAAAAAGTGGGCTCCATACAGGTGGTCGATAAAGATAAGGTGCTGGCCAGCTACCCGCTGATGACGCTAAACAAGGTGGACGAGGGCGGCATCGTCACCAAAATCGGCGACTATCTGAAGCAGAAGTTTTAACGTCACCCCGGAGGCGCGCCCTGCGCCTCCGCTACCTCTCGCTATCTCTTTTCCAGCATCTCTTTTCCGCTAACCGTTTTTTTAGCACGAGACTTGACCCTTACGCCGCGTTAGCCTTTAGCCTTAGTCATCGTTGAGCAAGGAGAGAGTCATGTTATTGAAAGCAGGCGAGCTGGCCCGCAGAACCGGCGTTACGGTACGCGCGCTGCATTATTACCACAGCATTGGACTGCTGGTGCCTTCGACCCGCAGCGAGGCGGGCTACCGGCTTTATAACCGCCATGATATCCGACGCCTGCATCAGATCCTGGCGCTGAAGCGTCTTGGCGTGCCGCTGGCGGAAATTGGCGCGCTGCTGAACGATAACACGCTCTCGTTACCACAGATCCTGACTCAGCAAATCACGGCTCTCGATCGTCAGCTGGCGCAAATGCAGCAGCTGCGTCAGCGACTCGGTCAGCTGCATCAGCAGCTGAGTCAGGGCGGCGAACCGGAGCTGACGGACTGGCTAACCACATTAGAGATGATGACGATGTACGATAACTACTTCAGCGCAGAAGAACTGAAACAGCTGCCGTTTTACCAGGCCAATCCCGAACGCGAGGCGGAATGGCAACAGATGGTGCAGGCATTGCTGACGTTGCAGGATGACGGCGTTGCCCCGGAATCGGCGCAGGCGCAGCAGTTGGCGCGGCGCTGGATGCGCACGCTGGAGCGCGATACGGCGCATAACCCGGCCTTTTTACAGCGGCTGACCACCATGCATCTGGCGGAACCGGCGATGCAGCAACAAACGGGCATCACGCCGTCGATGCTGGAATACATCACGCGCGCTTTTGCGGAGAGCAAGCTGAGCATTTTCCAGCGCTATCTGGAGCCGCACGAGTACGCCTTTGTGCGGGCGCACTATTTTGATCGTATGCAGGAGTGGCCTGCGCTGGTGGCGCAGCTGAATGACGCCATGACACGCGGCGTACCGCCGGATGCGGCGGAAGCGCGGGCGCTGGGCGCGCACTGGCTGGCGCTATTTCGCTCTTACGCCAGCGACGATCCGGCGATGCAGGCAAAAATTCGTCAGGCGATGCAGCAGGAGCCGCAGCTCATGGAGGGCACCTGGCTGACGCCGACGCTGTTAGGCTATCTGCAAGCGGCGGTGACCGCCAGTTTGACCGCAGGCTAACCTGAATTGCGCGCCCGTTTGTTTCGCGGCGGGCGCGCGTTAACCTTCAACGCATTCTTGCGCATCTCCCTGGCAATAGCGGCCTGCATCATGGCAGGCGAACGCAGCTGAAAGTTAATGTTTTTATTGTGTTGATTTGTTTTTTCAGAATAGTTAAATAAAGCCGGAAAACGATAAAATAGAGACGAAAGCCTCATCTCGCACGCCGCTTCAGGTTATCATGGCGCCCTTGTTATTCAGGGAAACCGGAGAGTAGCGTTGCGTCCTGATAAGCCGCTTTCAGCCATCGAGTTCAGCATCTATCGTCATTATCGCATTGTCCACGGCGTGCGCATCGCGCTGGGTTTTGTGCTGACCTTTCTGCTGGTGCGTCTGTGCGATATTCCTGAAGGCAGCTGGCCGCTGATTACCCTGGTTGTGGTGATGGGGCCGATCTCCTCCTGGGGCAACGTTTTTCCGCGTGCGCTACAACGCATCGGCGGCACCGTTTTCGGCTCGATTTCCGGGCTGATCGCCCTGAAGCTGGAGCTGATTTCACTGCCGCTCATGCTGGCCTGGTGTACGCTGGTGATGTTTATCTGCGGCTATCTGACGCTTGGCAAGCGCCCCTATATGGCGCTGCTGATCGGTATTACGCTGGCGGTGGTATGCGGCGCGCCGGCGGGGGATATGAACACCGCGCTGTGGCGCGGCGGGGATGTGATCCTCGGTTCGCTGCTGGCATTGCTGTTTACCAGCATCTGGCCGCAAAAAGCCTATATCCACTGGCGCATCCAACTCTCCGACTCTCTCTCGTCGCTGGCGAAGATTTACCATGCCGGCTTTTCGCCGAACCTGGTGGAAAAGCCGCGTCTCGATAAGCCGCTGCGCCGCCTGCTGACCGACGTGGTGCGCATGCGCGCGCTGCTGGAGCCTGCCAGCAAAGAGACGCGCATTCCCAAATCGGTGCTGGAGGGCATCCAGACCACCAATCGCAATATCCTCTGCACGCTGGAGCTGCAAATCAACGCCTGGTGGTCGTCGCGCGCCAGCCATCTGATTCTGCTGAATGCATCCGCCCTGCGTCGCACGCAGCAGATGACGGAGAATACCTTTAAGGCGCTCGCGGAAATGTTGATCAATGGCAACACCGATCGCGTGGCGGCCAATCATCATGAGCTGGCGGAAATCACGCGCGAGCTGCGTCAGCTGATGGCCGAAAATAACAGCGATCGGCTGGTGGAGACGCCGATTCACGGCTATGTCTGGCTTAGCCTGGAGCTGGCGAAGCAGCTGGAGCGTTTGTCCGATCTGATTCGGCTGGCGATGCGCAAATAACCGTTCGGCAATAACCTGCTGTGGCTGCGCCTCATTTCGCGCTAAAATGTGTCACAGTCCGAATTTGAATGTGAAAATTGCCATCGGCCGCGGCGAAACGCTAAGCTGAAGGCTACGACAATACCGCCTGTTCAGGCAGGCCTAATGAAAGGTGTCAACATGGAAAATGCAAAGCAATCATTTCAGGACGTGCTGGAGTTCGTGCGGATGTATCGCCGTAAAAACAAGCTGCAGCGCGAAATTCACGATGTTGAGAAGAAAATTCGTGACAACCAGAAACGTGTGCTGCTGCTGGATAACCTGAGTGAGTACATTAAGCCGGGCATGAGTGTTGAAGCGATTCAGGAAATTATCGCCAGCATGCGCAGCGACTATGAAGACCGTGTGGATGAATACATCATCAAAAATGCCGACCTCTCTAAAGAGCGTCGCGAGCTGTCGAAAAAGCTGAAAGCCATGGGCGAACACAAAGTGCCTGGCCAGAACCAGTAATCCGTTGCGGTTGGCTATGCTGCCGATCGACTATCACCGGGCCGCGTTTGCGGCCCGGTTTCGTTTCAGCCTCTGAACGTCAACGCCGTCTCGCTGCGATGAAAGATCAATAGCGGGGGAGAGCAAGGCAGCGCGGGAAAGGCAGAAAGCAAAAAGGCAGATGCCTGAGCATCTGCCTTTTCTGAATTTGGCTCCTCTGACTGGACTCGAACCAGTGACATACGGATTAACAGTCCGCCGTTCTACCGACTGAACTACAGAGGAATCGTGTGAACGGGGCGCATAATATCGAGGGCGATGAAGGTTGTCAAAGCCTGTTTCGCAAAAAAACACTGACTGCTGAACTTTTCAGCAACCCACGCGGCGGATGCTGAAAGAACCATCGTGTCGGCAGGCGTAAAGCTGACTATGGTTATGGGAGGCGGTCAACAGCGAGGCGAAAGGGAAGATGATGAGTGAGGTGGAAAATCTGGTGCGGCAGCGGCTGACGCTGACCGTGGCGCAGCGTAAGCAGAGCGTACAGGCGATCGCCGCAGGCCGGGCGGATGAGGCGGAGCCGGACAGCCGACGCGCGCAGCGTTACGCCTTTCAGCGTCTGGCGCAGCAGACGGCGATTATCGGTCCGCAGGCCGACTTCCTGCCGACCCATTTCCTGCAAACAGGTATGCAGCGCGCCAGGGCGGTTGGGCTGGTGCGTGAGGATGGCGTGCCGAAAGGCACCGGCTTTTTAATTGGCGGCGGGCTACTGCTTACCTGTTTTCACGTTCTGCCGGATCGCCAGCGCGCCGCTGGCTACAGCGTGGAGTTTGGCTACTGGCAAAATGCGCAGGGCGAGGCGCCCGCCACGACGCTTTACACGCTGGATGCCGACAGCTTCTGGCTGAGCAGCCCGCTGGAGGCGCTGGACTGCACGCTGGTGGCGCTGGGGGAGAGGCGCTCTGGCGACGCCGATCTGACGGATTTAGGGCTGATTGCCCTCAGCGATCGCGCCGATAAACACCGACTGGGCATGGCGGTAAATATCATTCAGCATCCCGGCGGCGCGCCGCAGCAGGTGGCGCTGCGCGATAACTTTCTGCTGGCGCGCGGCGCGGCGGAGAGCGAGGCGGCCAACGTGCTGCACTACACGGCGGATACCGACGGAGGCTCTTCCGGCGCGCCGGTTTTCAATGACGAATGGCAGCTGGTGGCGCTGCATCACGGCGCAGCGGAGGATGAGAGCGGCACGCCGGTGAATGAAGGCATTCGCGTCAGCGCGCTGGTTGACTGGCTGAAAGGCGAAGCGATAAGCCTGGACGCCACGGCGCGGCAGCGGCTGATCGCCGCGCTGCGCGGCGAGCCGCTCGCAACGCTGACGGTTGCGGCGCGGGCGGCGCCGGACGCTAATTATGCTAACCGCAACGGCTATCAGGCCGATTTCATCGGCGGCCATGCGGTATCGCTGGCGCAAATTGTCGCGCCGCGCGCGGCGGAAATTGCGCCGCTGCGTTCAGGCGCCACCGGCACGGAAGCGATCCTGGATTACCAGCATTTTTCGCTGGCGATTTGCGCTGAGCGGCGTATCGCTTTTCTCACCGCCACCAATATCGACGGCGCGCGCTATATTAATATCAACCGCGACAGCGGCCAGCCGTCGCTGCTGCCGGAAGGAGACAGCTGGTATGAAGACAGCCGCATGGAGAGCCGCTACTATCTGGTGCAGTCCTTTTATCGCGAATTCAGCCGCTGGTTCGATCGCGGCCACCTGACGCGCCGTAGCGATCCTACCTGGGGCACGCCGCAAGAGGCGATTCGCGCCAACAAGGACACCTTTCACTTCACCAACTGTTCGCCGCAGCATTTCCGCTTTAACCAGAGCCTGCAATACTGGCAGGGCGTGGAACGCTATATTCTGGAATATGGCGTGCTGCAAACGAAAAAGCAGATCACGGTGCTGACCGGGCCGGTGCTGAACGATGCGTGGCGGCAGTATGGCGACGTCAAGGTGCCGCTGATGTACTGGAAAGTGGTGCTGCGTCTGGGGCCGGACGGATCGCCGCAGGCAACGGCGCTGCTGGTCAGTCAGGCCAACCTGCTGGATGAGACGCGGCGGGTGATCCCGCGGACGGAGGCGGACGCGGCCCCGCAGGTAGACGAGTATCGCGTCACCGTCAGTGGGCTGGAAAGCCTGACGGGACTCGACTTTTCCGCCTTCCGCGCCTGGGACAGCTGGCAACCGGCGCCGTCGCTGCGCGCCGATCCGCTGCCGGCGGCGCTGATCCTCTCCTGGCGCGACCTGCTGTAAATGTTGCCTGGCGGCGCGGCGTTGCCCGCGTCCGTCAGGTATGCTTCGGTTTCAGCGTGGCGCGTCGCTGCGGCGCAGATAGCGCAGAGTGGCGGTCACTGCCAGCTGACGATTGCGTTTGATGCTCTCCGCCTCGCTGTTATCGGGACTGAACAGGGCGTTAAAGGTGTAGCGGTTTGAGACGTGGTGAACGCAAATGCTGCTGATCAAACGATGCACGTCGATAGTATTCACATCCTGATAAAACAGGCCCGCCGCTTGTCCGCGCGTCAGAATATCGTCCAGCACGTCCAGCGCGCTGCGGTTAAGTTCCTTAATGCGCGACGACTGGCTGATATAGCGTCCGCGCAGCAGGTTTTCGCTGCATACCAGCCGCATAAAATCGGCGTGCGTGGCGTGATAATCGAAACTCTCCTCCACCAGCCGCGTCATCGCCTCTTCCGGCGGCATCGCTTTGAGGTTAAGCCCGGTTTCATGCTGGCGGATCTGCTGGTAAACCTGCTCCAGCACCGCAATATAGAGGTTCTCTTTATTGCCGAAGTGATAAACCACCATCCGCTTGGTGGTTTGCGCATTCAGCGCGATCTGCTCCAGCCGCGCGCCCTGCATGCCATATTCGGCGAAGGCCTTCAGCGCGCCCTCGATAATCCGTTTTTTCAGCCCTTCGGGATCGTTTTTACGTTTTGCTTGCTCAGCCATTGGGAGCGCAATTCCTGTTAATTAAAACCGCTGGCAGAGTAGCCTGTTGCCTGGGCAAAGACAACGCAGACGGGAGGGAAAAGGCCGTGCGTCAGCTGAGAAAAGCTAACTTTTTAACGATTAGCCTGCCGCCGCGTCTGCGCTGCCGCGAAAACAGATTGAAGATTACCTGGATAGTGTTCAGGCGCAGCGCGCGTTACATTCTGTCAACCAGCGATGACTGGTCTTAATTTGCTGCATTTTTTTAGCAGGGCCTCACACTTTGCTGACAGGATTTCAGACCGCAGAAGGGGAGGG
>NZ_JANION010000217.1:0-11850 GCF_024610815.1 Mixta sp. | reverse complement strand
AAATGAAGAAGAAAATTCCTATAATTATTTGTCTTTTTCTTCTGTCAGACAGTTATACAGACTGAACTATTTCTTTGAAACAGCAAGTTAATTCGCAACAACGCTTGCTGGGCGGCTGTACATGCAGGATATAGAGTAAAGCGCGCAGAATAATATAAGGTTATTCACGGCTACGTACAGGAAAGATAATCCTTCAAAATGACGAATTCAGTCATAGTCGAGACTATTTATCTTGAAAAATGCCAAGAAATGTTTTTCTTTTCTATTTTTCAATAATTAATATTTTCTCCATCCTGTAGTTAATAAAAATTTCGCCTCGCAAACTGACTTGCTGTTGCTGCACAATACTAAACTGCTGTGCAGCGAAAAACGGTTTTGCCGCTATGCTCGCATCGGTAACGATACGGGTCAGCCCGCTTTCTTCCGCTACGGCGTATGCTTTTTGCAATAACCGCGTGGCGACGCCTCGCCTGATATAGTCAGGATTAACGAAAAGCAAATCCAGATAGCCGTCAGCATCGATCTTAATAAAACCGGCCACCTTTTCGCCGTCCCTTACCAGCCAGACGCCGCCGGAACGTAGTCTTGCCCGCCACTGTTCTGGTTCAATCGCCGACCATGCAGCAATTTGCGCAGGCGTATAGCTGCTGCTGGCAATCTCTTTTACGGCGCGCAGAAAAATATCTGTAACCGGCTGAAAGTATTCATCCTGAAAAGGATAAATCTGAGCGTTATCCTTCATGCTTTCTCCTGAAATCGGTTTTAGGTAACGCCAACGATGCTGCCAAAGGCTTTCGCAATGGGTCCAGTCAACTCTTGCTTTCCATCAGGCATCGGCAAAGGAAAAGAAGGTGTGGAGCGGGTAACGGGAATCGAACCCGTGTCACCAGCTTGGGAAGCTGGGGTAATACCATTATACGATACCCGCCCGGTAAGCTGCGTTGTGCCAAACAGGTGGCAGCAAGACGCAGTTTTACACAAACTATCGCCCTTCAGGCAAGTCCTTCTCTGCCATCATCAGGAAAATTCGTATTCGTTTTAACAGAGATCAAAATGCCCGTCAGCGATGCAGCTCCGCGACCGTCATGGTAAAGATCAGCGGCGCGTCGCTAAAATTAGCGTAATGGTGAGCGCTATCCGTTCTGGCCACCGCTGAACAACCTGCGTGAACGTTGAGCTCACTGGTTGCGGTTTTCATATTCAGCAGGCCTTTTTCAACATACAGCAGCTCAAAGGTGCCGTGCGGATGGCCCGGCGAAGCAAAAATTTCGCCCGGAAACATCTCCCATCGCCAGAGCTCAATCATATCCGGGCCGCTGGAGCCAGCCAACAGGCGGGCAGTACCACCCTGTTCACCTTGCCAGAGCGTGGGAATATCTTGACTTTCAATCAGCCACGCATCGGGCGCGCGGGTAACGTTAACAATATCCGCGACAGATAAACCGAGCGCGGCGGCGATTTTACAGAGAATAGCGACGCTGGGGTTTGCACTGCCCTTTTCAATCTCCACCAGCATCCCTTTGCTGACGCCCGCGCGTCGGGAAAGCTCATCCAGAGAGAATTTTTTTGCCTTGCGGTAGTTGCGGATGCTGCTGGACACCGCCTCGCTGACGCAGGCGATATCCGCACCCGCGCTGGTCGTTTTATTGACTTTTTTGGTCACCGGTCATTACTATAATCTAAATGAGTCACTAAAGGATTATGTTATGTTTTCCGTTTCCCCGTCAATCGACCCGGCAATTGTCAGCCTGGCGCCGGGCTTTCGCGCGCTGAGCATTGCTGTTGAAGCTGCGCCCATAGCTAACGCCGAAATTGCGGAAGAAGCCCTGAAGCAGGCATGCGCATCCATTACTGGCAATGAGACGCCGTGGGCAGAGGCGCATCTCGCCGCGTGGGCTGAAGCTTTCAAAGCGTTCGGCGCCAAACCTAAACGTACGCCCTGCTCCGCCGATGCGTTACGCAAACGTGTTCTGCGCGACCGGGCAATGCCCGCTATCGATCCGATCGTCGATCTCTATAATGCTGTTAGTATTCGTTACGCCATTCCGGTAGGAGGCGAAAATTTTGCCGCCTATGTCGGCCAGCCTCTGTTGACCATCGCCAACGGAACGGAGCTGTTTGATACCTTTAAGGAAGGAGAACCCGCCAGCGAATCACCTGAACCGGGCGAAGTCATCTGGCGTGATAACCAGGGGGTAACCTGTCGGCGCTGGAACTGGCGGCAGGGCGTCAGAACCCGACTGAGCGCGGAGGCAAAACAGATGTGGTTTATTCTGGAAAGCCTGCCTGCCATGCCGCTGGAAGCACTGTATCAAGCGGGCGATGCGCTGATGCAAGGCATCGAGTTAATGATGCCTGACTCCCGCATTGAGAAAAAGCTTATCGGCTTTGAATCTCTCTGAATCCCTCTCCCCAACGGCGTTGTTTTTATCCAGCGCAGGAACAGCGCCGCCTGCGGCAATAGCTTTGATGAAAAAGATTCTTTTATCGAAACAGCAAAAACAGAATCACAGATTTATCTTAATTAACCAATTTTTTTGTGTTCTCAACTTCTTATTCTCCCTTACTAAATTTTTCATTTTTCAGCGCATGCGTTATATACATAGTGAAAAAATCTTCTATAACCTTTATTTTTCATGAAGTTAATGAAAAAATAAAAAAGGTCATTATCGTTACTTAATCTCACATTTTTCCGGTATCTCTTTTATTGAACGCTGCTTGTCAAGATCGCCAACCTTGGATCTACCGTTTCGCTCCCTGCCCGTCATATAGCCGCTTATATTTCTGCTAGACTTACTCTTTCAATGCATAAAAGGAGAAAAAGATGCTAGGTAAAATCGAAGACAAAGTACGCGAAGGTACCGGTAAAGCGCAGGAAGCTTACGGTCGTGCAACCGACAGCTATAGCGATCAGGCGGAAGGCGCAGCGCGTAAATACGCCAGCCAGGCAAGCTACGCTGTGCGTGATGCCGCTGATACGGTGAGAAGCCAGGTTTCCTCTAATCCTCTTGGCGGGTTAGCGATTGCAGCCGCAGCCGGCGTTGTGCTGGGTTACCTGTTAGGCCGCAAATAACAGACTTTAAGGCCGGCAGAGAACTGTCGGCCTGATTACTCTTGCAGAAGGGCATTCTTGCGTGTAATTTCCATAGATGAGAGTCTAAACGCTATAGTATTTTTAAGATAGCGCCGTTTTTAATCTTTCGCGTCCTTCACTATGTCAGGCACTTTAATAATCCCCCGTCAGTTAATCGCTTCTCCCCCAGTCAAAATAGGTCTATAGCTATATAGCATCACATTATTAAGCGTACATAGCTGAGATTGCAAAGTTCTACAGCTTCAATGGCATTCATAATGTTTATTTTACCCCCCTTTACTAAAGGCTTTAAATTCAAGATCGTCATGGCTCATGTGGATTTCTATTGATCAACGGCCTAAGAAAAATTTTTTTCAATAGAGGATCTGCTTTTAATGGTTACAAGGCTTATTATTGCATATTTTTAAATTCAACAACTTACCGAGGTTTTCGGATCGCGTTCGGACAAATATCGGTACCGATATTTTACAGGCATGCCTGAAGCGATCCGGGAAAGTTTCTATGACGGTTAAACAGTATGGTATCCCCCTTCTGAAAGCTATCGTTTCAGTCGCGGAGGTTCTGGCATCCCTGCCTGCGCTATTCAATGCGTACAGGTTTTTCTCTGCTTCTCTGTTTGCTTTTATTACATATGGGGCCCTGTTAAATCCTGCATTAAAGTTATCTGATAAGACGAATTCCCGGTTATTACTCAGCAAGACCCACAAGCTGATTAACCAGATACCTCAAATCCTCTTTCGCCTCCTGGAAGCCTGACGCAGTAGGCTTAACGCTAAGTAGATCTGCATACCCGTTCACAGTAGCACCTATCATACGGGCGACACGCGCAACGTTGACTTGCCGGTAAAGCCCCTGACTAATGCCAGCCGCAATGATGCTTTCTAAAAGCCTAATCCACCTGTCCATATTATTTATTGCCAAATCTGCATAAGCCTGATCGTGCTGGGCCTGCGTCCAGACTGAATTGTACAGTTGCCAGTCAGCATCATGGGTTGAAGGCAAACTGGTAATAAAAGCATCAAGCGCGGCATCAGGTGTAAAACCAGCGATAGCGTCTTTGAAAGCATTAAGATCGGCCAGCATGAAACGCTCAGCTGCCTCCAGCCTGAGCGAACCCCAGTCGCGAAAATAGTGATAGATATGACTGCGTGAAATGCCGAGGTGCTCGGTAAGTTCCCGAGTGGTCACTTTATCAATGCCTTTTTCAATAAAAAGCGCTATCGCCCCGTCCAGGATTTGTACCCGAAGGTTATCGGCCGACATATTTTTCCTCATTTTCCTGCGTTGACTTTGAGCAACTGCTCAAATAGACTCACTTCGACCTTGAGCAACCGCTCAAGCATACTATAAACAGAAGTTAAACATGCATATATTCAAAACGCCAGCGGTACCTGTGCCTGCCCACAGCGCTCTTCAGACTCTGAAAATGTTGGGCTATCGGCATCGTAAAAAACTGCTGCTCACTTTCTTGCTGGTCATTGCTGAGAACGTAATGTATCTGTCCTACCCGCTTCTGGCGGGGTTTGCCATCAATGCCATTATGTCGGGGCAGGCGCTGCACGCTGTGTTATACGCCGGCATGGTGTTTACCATGTGGGCCATCGGCGCAGCGCGCCGCAGCGTAGATACCCGCACTTTTGCCCGTATCTACGCCGAACTGGCGGTGCCGGTGATCCTGACTCAGCGCAGCGAAAATCATGGCGCATCAACCATTGCGGCGCGCGTAACGCTGTCGCGCGAATTTGTGGATTTTTTTGAGAAGCATCTGCCGGTACTTATTACTTCTATGGCGTCCATTACGGGTGCCGCCGTGATGCTGCTGGCGATTGAATTCTGGACCGGCATAGCCTGTATCGCAATACTCGTTTTCTTTGGCTGTTTTCTGCCCGGCTTCACACGTAAAAACGAAGCGCTGTTTGTACGTGTGAATAACCGACTGGAAAAAGAAGTGAGCTTTGTCAGCACTGCCAGAGCACCTTCGCTGGCAAAGCATTACGGCGTGCTGGCCGGTCTGCGCATCCGGCTTTCCGATCGTGAAGCAATGGGTTATCTGGCAATTGGTTCAGTAACCGCGCTGCTGTTCGCCATGACCATTATATATATGACACTAAACAGCGTCCGCGATGCCGGCCATATTTATTCGGTCATGACTTATATGTGGATGTTTGCCATGAGCCTGGATGACGGCCCGCAGCTGCTGGAAAAATACTCTCAGCTCAAAGACATCGGTCGCCGCGTCAACACCGGGCAAATCTGAGCATAACGCACTTATTACCTCTTCCCGTTTCACCACCGGACATTCCGATGCCGCAATTCTTTATCGAAAGGCCTGTTTTTGCCTGGGTTATAGCTCTGTTTATCGTACTGGCAGGCGTCATTGCCATTCCGCAGTTGCCTGTGGCGCAATATCCCTCGGTAGCCCCGCCGAGCGTCAGCATCACGGTGACCTACCCCGGCGCCACGCCAGAAACCATGAATGATTCGGTAATCTCACTGATCGAGAGAGAAATCTCCGGCGTTGACGGCATACTCTACTTTGGGTCTTCAAGTGATACGTCAGGCACTGCCAGCATCACAGTTACCTTTAAACCCGGAACGGACATCAAGCTCGCTCAGGTTGATGTGCAGAACAAAATTAAGGTAGTTGAATCCCGGCTACCGCAAACTGTACGTCAGAATGGTCTGGAGGTGGAGGCGGCCAACTCTGGCTTTTTGATGATCGTCGGGCTACGTTCACCCACCGCTCAGTACACGGAGCAGGATCTGAGCGACTACTTTGCGCGTAACGTTTCAGAGGAGTTGAAGCGCGTTCCGGGCGTCGGCAAAGTTCAGCTGTTCGGCGCTGAGAAAGCGATGCGCGTGTGGCTGGATCCGATTAAATTGTTTAACTATAAACTCTCGGTCAGTGACGTCACCGCAGCGCTGAGCCAGCAGAATGCACAAGTCTCACCGGGCAGAATTGGCGATGAACCGACGCAGCCCGGACAACGCGTCACTTATCCGCTTACGGTGCGCGGGCAGCTCAGTTCCGTGGAAGATTTCCGCAATATTACGCTGAAGGCGTTGAATAATGGTTCGCGCGTTCGGCTGGCTGATGTCGCGCGCGTGGAGCAAGGTCTGCAAAGCTATGCATTCGCTATTCGCGAAAACGGACATGCTGCCACCGCCGCGGCGATCCAATTGGTACCAGGCGCCAATGCCGTCAGCACCGCTCAGGGCGTGCGTTCACGGCTGAACGAACTTTCAGCTGTGCTGCCGCAGGGTATGTCCTTCTCGGTGCCGTTTGATACCGCGCCGTTTGTGAAGCTGTCAATTGAAAAGGTAATACATACCTTTATTGAAGCCATGGTATTGGTATTCCTGGTAATGTTGCTGTTCCTGCAGAATTTGCGCTACACCTTTATTCCGGCAATTGTCGCGCCGGTGGCGCTGCTCGGCACATTTACCGTGATGCTGATCGGCGGTTTTTCCATCAATGTGCTGACGATGTTTGGCATGGTACTGGCTATCGGCATCATTGTTGACGATGCGATTGTGGTGGTGGAGAGCGTCGAGCGCCTGATGGCGGAAAAAGGCCTTTCGCCGAAAGAGGCCACGCGAGAAGCAATGCGCGAGATCACGCCGGCGATCATCGGCATCACGCTGGTACTTACCGCCGTGTTTATTCCGATGGGATTCGCCGCTGGCTCGGTTGGGATCATCTATCGTCAGTTCACGATTTCAATGGCCGTTTCTATTTTATTTTCGGCTTTCCTTGCGCTGACCATGACACCCGCGCTGTGTGCTTCGCTGTTGAAGCCGATTGAGCAGCACGGTGAGAAAAAGAAAGGCTTTGCGGGCTGGTTTAACCGCCGTTTCAGTGCCCTGACGAACCGCTATGAGCGAGGGCTGCATGCCACGCTGCGGCGTAGTGGCCGTGTTATGCTGATTTATGCCGTACTGTGTGCGGTAATGTTTATGGCCTACTCTGCACTGCCTTCATCTTTCCTACCCGACGAAGACCAGGGCTACTTTATGACATCGGTCCAACTGCCGTCAGATGCCACGCAGGAAAGAACACGTCATGTGGTCGATCGGCTTGAAAAAGCAATCATGGCAAGACCCGGCATTGACAATAATATCTCCATTTTTGGTTTTGGTTTTTCCGGCTCCGGTTCGAACACCGCGATGACCTTTACCACGCTGAAAGACTGGGGCGAGCGGCAGGGCGCGACTGCTGATGGGGAAGCAGAACGAGTGCAGAGGGAAATGAGTAACGACCCCGCCGCCATAGTGATGAGCCTGATGCCGCCTGCCATCTCCGATATGGGGACTTCATCGGGTTTTGAACTCTATCTTGAAGACCGTGCCGGCTACGGCTATACCGCATTATTGCAGGCAGCCTCGACGCTGACGGAGAAAGCCAACAACAGTAGCGCGGTCAATGACGTCTACATTGAGGGTTTGCCTGCGGGCGTAAGCGCTAGTCTTGAGGTCGACAGGGAAAAAGCGCAGGCGATGGGCGTTAGCTTTGATGAGATTAATCAAATGCTGTCAGCCTCGATTGGCTCGAATTACATCAATGACTATGTGGATAACGGACGTGTACAACAGGTTATTGTGCAGGCGGATTCCGCTTACCGTATGCAGCTGGCGGATTTGCTCAAACTCTACGTCAGGAATGTGTCAGGCGAGATGGTTCCGCTGTCGGCTTTTGTTACGACGAACTGGACCCAGTCGCCGCAGCAGCTCAATCGTTATCAGGGCTACCCGGCAATTAAAATCACCGGCAGTACCGCCGCCGGTTACTCCAGCGGAGCAGCGATGGCTGAAATGGACAAGCTTGCGGCTTCTCTTCCAACAGGCTATTTCGTAGAGTGGACTGGCGCTTCGCTACAGGAACGCAGCTCAGCGGCTCAGATGCCGCTGCTGATAGCCTTATCCGTTCTCGTTGTTTTTCTGGTGCTTGCCGCGCTGTATGAGAGCTGGTCAGTACCGCTTTCAGTGATACTTGTCGTTCCGCTGGGCATGGCTGGCGCGCTGCTGGCGGTATTTATCGCAGGTATGTCCAACGATGTTTTTTTCAAGGTCGGTATGATCACGCTAATCGGGCTTTCGACCAAAAACGCCATCTTGATTGTAGAGTTTGCCCGACAGCTTTATGCGCAGGGTAAACCGCTGCTCGAGGCAACGAAGGAAGCGGCCCGATTACGTCTGCGGCCAATCATCATGACGTCATTGGCTTTTACGCTTGGCGTGGTTCCACTGATGCTGGCGAACGGTGCCAGTAAGAGTACCCAGAATGCGATTGGCACAGGTGTTTTTGGCGGAATGATCAGCGGCACGCTGTTGGCAATCTTCTTCGTGCCGGTATTTTTTGTCATTATTACTTCCGCTGTTCAAAGGTTTAGCAACTCGCTAAAAAAGGTTAAATAAGGCTCGATCGGTTAGCCTCAGGCATTCCTGAGGCTAAGGAAAGATTGCGGAGCAGCTATCAGCATCCTTAACAGGGTGTAGCTTAGCTGTCACTGGCTTTCTACATCTTGCATGCAGGCTGCTATGGCCGCTTTTCACTAATAGCGGACAAGAAACGTCTCAATGTAACTGACGGCAATGAGTAGTTAAAAGCAAATATCAGTAGCCTTAAAGCCTCGCGCCAAAAATCGGCAAGCGGGAGACAGAGATTAAAGTTTAAGAAACCCTGGCGGATTAAAGTGCGCCCGACTTCGGCCAGATTGAATGCGTGTTTTTATCCCGGCGATAAGCATACCAACATGCCGCCGATTTTTTTCCTGTTCCAGCTTGAGGCTCTCTCCCTGATTACTGAGCCGAAACTGCGCTTTACCAATGTGTCACTCCCTGTCCTCGACGCTCCCAAATCTCTTAGAGAAATACATTATCGAAGCCCTTTATGCAAAGAGCCTCTGTAATGTCTGATGTGATATAAGTGCGGGCATAAAAAAGGCAGAACATGGCCGCCTTAATTTCGTCTGTCTTTATTCAGTTAGTCATATAGCCATCGGCCTGCTTTGGCTGATTCAGCCAGCATTCTTACGGTGAACCGGGCTGGTTGGGAGCGATCCGTTTTTAGTTTCTCAGGAAGCAAAAAATTGGGTAAAAAAGGAATGCCAACACGGGGATAATATTTAAACCAGTTAATATCAGAACAGTCCACAGCAAAACGCTCAGAAAACCGCTCCATCATGTTAAACACATCTTCAAAAACGGTCATTGAACGACCCGATGTTAAACTGTCGTCTATACCGAGTTCATGCGCACTCAGCTCTTGCCTGACAAACTGCAAAATTTCATTTTCTTTATCATCATTCATACCCGATGCTCCGGTTTAACGATGAGATTAAAGCGCCATATGCTGTTCCGGGTGATCATAATCACATCATATGCAGTGATAATTACGCCTAACCACGGCAACCACCGCCCGATCAAACCGCCCAGGCTATTTGTTTTAGCCCACTGCCCGTTTAACATCGTTTTCCAGGTTGGTGATTTCCACGTTGATTGATTACGTCCGAACAGCCGAGGATGACATAGCTGAGGCAGAAGCTAAAAAGGCAGAGTTACGCCTGATGGCTGACTCTAAAATTGCCCCACTTCATGACGCCGTTTCGCTCGGGATTGCCACGGATGAAGAAACAGCCAGCTATGACAACTGGAGAAAATTTCGTGTGCTTCTTAATCGCGTTGATACAGCGATAGCCCCTGATATCAACTAGCCTGCAGCGCCAACCGTGTGAGTTTGTTAATGCCTTTTTAAATGGTCATTTGCGGTTATAAAGCCAGCGTCCTGCCTCAGCAGAAGCTATCAACATACTGACCGTCAGCGGCTCCGGCTGATGATGGTCAGTTTTTAAATAAGCCGGCAATAGTACATTAGGAAGAAAACGGATCCCGGCATTAGGAAAATAGCAGCGGAAATTAAATCCCGTCATATCCACTTCACACTGTTCTACGTAATCCTCAAAAAAATCGAGTGCATCTTCCGGTAACACCGTTTTTTTACCAGTGCTTAACGATGCCTCATCAGGCATATCCCAAAAATGTTTCTTCAAAAGCGCCCGCACACGTTCTGCTTTATCCATTTTAAATTTTCCTATCCTACGATCAGCCTGTAACGGTGTATGACATTCCGGGTTATCATTGCCAAATCATACGCAGTCAGAACCGCCCCTATCCAGGGCAACCAGCGGCCAATATAAGCGCCAACACTTGTGGTGTAGGCCCATTCTCCCCTAAGCATTTTTGCCCAGGTAATAGTCCTTCTTCCCTTTTTAAATCGCTGCCGAATCAGGGTTCTGCTTGCCAGTGATAACGGGCTTGTCCCTTTTGTCGCCGTGCCAGCACCCAATTTACCGCTGACAGGAATAACCGGCAGGCTGACCAGCATAGAGGCAACAGCCAGTATATCGATCGCATCACTAAACTGTTTTCGGAACTCATCCAGGATAAGCCAGTAAAGAAGCTCCTCTTTATCAACATTCATCCCGTCAAAAAAAATATTTCCCGCTAAGTTGATCTGTCGTATCCATAACTTATCCCTGTTTTTGCAAAGAAATTCATCCTAACGCTGCTGTATTTCGCTGTCCAGATTTAGCCTGGCAATAAATTTTACTGAATGATTGCCTCCAGCTGCCCGGTCACAGACCAGTAAACCGCAACCGCATGCATCCCCTGCCCTGAGCTGACAATCTGAGCGCACCCATAAGTGGCAATGCGACTTCTACCTCAACGGCCGCGGCAGCAAGCGCGTACGCAAAACCTTCACTACACGCGGTGAAGCGATAGCTTATGAAAAGTTCACGCTATCTGAGGTAGAAGATAAGCCCTGGATGGGCGGTAAAGAAGATAACCGGCTGCTTAGTGAGTTGATTGACCTTTGGTATAAGCTGCACGGCTGCTCGTTGAATGACAAAAAAGGCCGTCTGGGAAAGCTGGGCATCATCTGCCGGGGACTTGGCGATCCGGTTGCGCGAACCCTAACCGCTAAAGACTGGGCGCATTACCGTGACCGCCGCTTACGTGGTGAAATCGAGAATGGCTATAAGACCAGCGCCAAGTCGCTAAAGGTATCGATCGGTACGGTTAACTGTGAGCATGCCTTTTTGCGTGCGGTCTTTAATGAGCTGGAACGGCTGGGTGAGGTTAACTACCCTAACCCGCTTAAAAATGTCTGTGAGTTTGATGTACCAGAAAAAGAAATGGCCTGACTCACCGACGAACAAACCACACGATTGATGCGTGCCTGTTATGGTCATGCAAACTCCGATCTTACCCTTATCGTTAAAATCTGCCTTAGCACCGGCTGCCGCTGGAATGAGGCGGCCAGTCTGCGCGCTTCACAACTCTCACCAAATAAAATCACCTTTGTTAAAACCAAAGGGAAAAAGAACCGCACGGTTCCCATCGATAAAGAGTTATATGAAGAGCTGTTAGCGCGTGAAGGCAAGCCTTTTGAGGAGTGCTACCGACAGTTTTACCGGGTATTAAAAATAGCAAAAATAGAATTGCCTGAAGGCCAGATGAGCCATGTATTGCGCCATACCTTTGCCAGTCACTTTATGATGGGCGGCGGAAATATTCTGGTGCTGCAGCGAATTCTCGGCCACTCAGATATCAGAGTTACTATGCGTTATGCGCATTTCGCACCAGACCATCTGGAAGATGCCATTTATTTAAACCCGCTGCAGAAAATAAAAATCGTGTCCACAAACTGACTACAAGGGGTCAACAGAGGGGGGTATTGGGTAGAACAGTAAGAT